>JAILAB010000041.1 GCA_024681855.1 Elusimicrobiales bacterium | reverse complement strand
ACGCCCTGCTCTTCCATATAATGCTCAAGACCGTTCTTCATGTCTTCCACTATGCGGTAGCCATACTGCATTATGGCAGTGGTCACCTGAAGGTTCCTTGCGCCGAGCAGAATAAATTCAGCAGCGTCTTCCCAGGTTTCAATGCCGCCTATGCCGGATATGTTTATGCCGGGTATGCCCATGCGCAGCTGCTGTACAAAGCGCAATGCCACGGGCTTTACAGCCTTGCCGGAATAGCCGGATATGGAGGATTTTCCGTCCACAATAGGCATGCCTATCTTCTTGTCAAGATCCACATTGCATATTGACTTGATTGTATTTATTGCGGAAATGCCGTCAGCGCCGCCTTCAAGGCAGGCCTTGGCAACCGGCACCATATCCATAATGTTAGGCGTCATTTTTGCCATCATCGGCAGCTTTGAGCCGCGCTTCACTGCGGCGCAGTATTTGCGGCAGAGTTCCGGATTTGAGCCAACATCAGAACCCATTGCATGGGAGGTCATCTGCGGGCAGGACAGGTTCATTTCTATCATGTCCGCTCCGGCTTCTTCAACCAGGCGGGCCAGCTCTTCCCAGTCTGCCTCATTCGTTCCCATGATGGATGCTATCAGAACTTTATTCGGAAATTCCTTTTTCAGGCGGCGAAGATCCTCAAGATTCTGCTCAAGAGGATGCTCCGCTATCTGCTCCATGTTCTTAAAGCCAACGAAAGGTTCAGCCTCTTTAGTTACTGAGTCAAAGCGTGGTGAAACCTCATCTATAAGAAAATGTTTTGGACCAATAGTTTTAAATACAACGCCGCCCCAGCCTGTCTCATAAGCCTTGCGGCACATGTCATAGCAATTGCCTACTGGCGATGATGAGAGGCAGAACGGATTGTCAAAATGCACTCCAAGGAAATTTATTCCTAAGTCTTTCTTTTTCATTTTTATTTGCCTCCAAGGTATTCTGCTATGTCTGCGGCAGCCTGTTTGGCTGTGCCTACTGCGTAGACGACGGTTTTTTCCGCATGACCTATGTCGCCAGCGAAGAAGATATTGGAAGTTCCCATGCGGTTTCCTTCCGCCTTTACTTCGCCTTTTTCAGACGGAATGCTCAGTTTGTCAAGCTCGTTTTCCTGGCCTATGGCAAGAATTATCATATCCGCCTTTACTTTAAGCTCCGCACCGGTATAGCGGTGCTGGAATGACACCTCATTGCCGTTTACGGCTACAGGCTTGAAGCCGTCAATTATGGAAACATTGTTCTCCTGAGAGGTTCTTAGTTCCTTGCGGCTGGCGCGGAACTCGTCAAAAGTCTCATAAACAACATCTGTAACATGTTTTACTCCGAGCAGGCGGAGTGTTGTTACTGTATCCATTGCCACATCGCCGCCGCCAATGACAAGAACATTGTCCGGCAGTTCTATTTTTCCGGCTTTGCTCTTTGCCTCTTTAAGAAATTCCGTAGCGGTGCTTACGTTTTTGCAGCCGTCAAACATGGCAAGGTTCTTGCCTTTGCTGAAGCCTGTGGCTATAAGGACGGCATCATATTTCTGTGAAAGTTCCGCAACCGATTTTATTTCGCAGTTTGTGTTTATCTTTACGCCTAATTTCTCTATGCGGGCTATTTCATAGTCCACTATGGAATTTGGCAGCCTGTATTCGGGAATGCCGTAGCGCAGGTATCCGCCGGCTTTTTCCGATTTTTCAAATATCTCTGCGGCAAAGCCTTTCTGGGCAAGGAATGCGGCGGCGGAAAGCCCGGCAGGGCCTGAGCCGATTATTGCGACTTTCTTCCCGTTCGGTGTTCCGGCCTCCAGTATTTCCATTCCGCAGGCCTGTTCAAAATCCGTAACATAACGCTGTATTGCGCCTATGTTTATTGGATTGTCTATGCCGCAGCGGGAGCAGGCTTTTTCACAATATCTTTCAGTGGGGCAGACTCTTGCGCATATAGAACCAAGAGGGTTATTCGTCCTTATGGTTTCTGCCGCACCTTTAAAATTTTTAAAACGCACTGAGCGTATAAACTTTGCTGGATCAGTTTTTGCGGGGCAGGCTGCGGAGCATGGTGCATCCAGGCACAGCAGGCAGCGGGCCGCTTCTTCCATGACCAGGCGAGGGGTCAATGCCTTGTCATATTCTTTCATATATTCTTTAGACACGATATGTCCTCCGGTATTTTACAAGAGTGTATTAAAATATGATAACAAAATAAAGGAGGAATTACACAATTTTAAAAAAAAGCGAATTATGAAACAGAGATATCTCAAAAGCTTACATGAAACATTACTTAAATTTTATCTGGAAGATTATGCAAAAACTCGCTCAAAAAATTAGTCAATTAATTATGGAAATTATGCATAAGATGAGGCTAAACAATGTTTATTTAACGCTGATTAAAGCATGAACAGAAATACGCAAAATCAGTTTAAGATTAAGAAAATGACAATAATATGCCATAAATATATGCAAAACGCTTTTGATAAAATTATAATGTAAGAGATAATTAAGAATTTTAGATTTAAAAGAAGTGTAACCGAAAACAGTCATATCAGCAGAAAAACAGCCGCAGACGCAAAGAAACTGATGAATTAGAATATTAACAGGAGAATATATATGGAAAAGGCAAAAGTGTATTTTACATCAATGAGAGCAGCAACAGGAGACAGTCTCCCCGACAAGCTCAAAAGGCTTATAAAGACAGCTGGAATAGGGCGCATTGATTTTAAAAATCACTTTGCCGCAATCAAAATACATTTCGGCGAGCCGGGGAATCTTGCATATCTCCGTCCCAATTATGCGGCTGCCGTAGCAGATGTCATAAAAGAGCTTGGCGGAAAACCTTTCCTGACGGACTGCAATACTCTTTATGTCGGAGGCAGGAAAAATGCCCTTGACCATATTGACAGCGCATATAAAAACGGATTTTTTCCTATAGCCACCGGCTGCCAGATTATAATTGCTGACGGACTGAAAGGCACAGATGAGGCAGAAGTGCCGGTAAGAGGCGGAAAACATGTAAAAGCAGCAAAAATAGGCCGTGCCATAATGGATGCAGACATTGTTATTTCGCTTAGCCATTTCAAAGGCCATGAACTCACCGGCTTCGGCGGAGCACTGAAGAATATCGGAATGGGTTGCGGTTCGCGTGCTGGCAAAATGGATATGCACAGCGCAGGCAAACCCCGTGTAAGCCGGGAAAAATGCATAGGCTGCGGCAAATGCAGAAAAACCTGCCAGGTAGAGGCACCGGAAATAAAAGACAGAAAATGCACTATAAATCAGGAAATCTGCCTGGGCTGCGGACGCTGCATAGGCGTATGTCCTGTGGATGCCATTTATCCTGATTACAGGGCCTCCAATGAAGTTCTCAATGGCAAAATGGCAGAATACGCCATGGCTGTACTTGACGGAAGACCCAATTTCCATATTTCACTTGCAATAGACATTTCCCCCTGCTGCGACTGCCATTCGGAAAATGACGCGCCGGTTGTGGCTGATATAGGAATGTTCGCCTCATTTGACCCAGTGGCCTTAGACCGGGCCTGCATAGACGCAGTGAATGCGGCAAAACCGCTGCCGGACACTGCTCTTTCCGAAGCGTGGCACAACGAAGGAGACCATTTCCATAAAATATTCCCCTCCAGCGACTGGAAACTGTGCCTTAATCACGCAGAAGAACTGGGCCTTGGCACACAGCAGTACGAACTGATAATGGTAAAATAGTTATTTAAAGAATTGAGTTAAAATCAATATTTACACGCAAGGGAAGAAATATATGACAGAGAGTCCCGTAAACAGAGAAGAGAATAACTTTTTTTTCAAATTATTATTTTTGTTCATGATAGCCGCTGTAACGGCATTAGTTTATAAGCTATATAATACTGTTGACAATCTGGAAAAAAACAGGCATGCAGTTCAGCCGGAACAGCGGCATGAAGCAGATACACCTCAGCCGGAACCTGCCGCCCATATGGCACCTAAGCCGTTTATAACACCAGAGGAAGCACAGGAAATAATTACAGAACACAAGAGAAGGGAAGCCGAAGAAAAAATAAGCAAATGTGAAACGGAAGAGTGCAGACAAAGCATTACAAAAGAGGCAGCTGCAGGTAAAACCGTAAATTCCGCAGACAAGGCCCGCGCTTTCCAGCTTTATTTTGAAGGTCTGAAATGTTTCAATAAAGGGGAGTATTCAAAGGCAAAAGAATACTGGACCGAATCAAACCAGCTTGACCCTGAAAACGACGCACACATTGGTCTTAAACGCATTGATAGTATTTTAAACACTGAAAAAACTCCCAAAGACAAATCTCAGGCGGCAAAACTTTATCTTGAAGGTCTGAAGTGTTTCAACAACAAGGATTATTTAAAAACAAAAGAGCACTGGACAAAGGCAATGCAGCTTGATCCTGAAAATGAAGATGTAAAACTTGGCCTAAAGCGGGTTGACCAGATTTTGGAATTCCAAAATAAATAGGATAGGCAGCAATATGCTGTTACGCAAAAGCATACCGTATGAAAATTTCGGATAACCGGAACATATTAAAGGCCATTTTCAAAAAAGTCTGACTGCAAACTGACTGCCAATTGTTTATCATGTCTCTTACTATTGTTCACTACATAAGCCTGATTATCGCCATAGCTATTTCGCTTGTGCCTGTAATAATGGTTGCCAGAAAGGTGAAAAGCGCTGATGATTACAGTGTTGGCGGCCGGAAATACGGCGTTCCCATGGTAACAGGCACCATATTAGGCACAATAATAGGGGGCTCTTCCACCGTTGGCACCTCACAGATGGCATTTGCGAAAGGCATTACCGCATGGTGGGTAACCCTCGGGGCGGGGATAGCGCTTCTGCTAATGGCATTTTTTTATGCCAAGCCGCTGCGAAGAAGCCGTCTCTCTACTGTATCTCAGTTTCTTACACACTGCTTCGGTAAAAAAGCCGGAGCGGTAAGCAGCATGACAGTATCGCTTGGCATGTTCTTCAGCATAATAGCCAGTTCCATAACCGGACTGCATCTGATAGCCGGAATTTTCGGAATAAGCCTCGGCATTTCAGCGTTTATAATAGGCGGCCTTGTGCTGTGTTTCGTATTTTTCGGGGGACTTAAGGGTTCAGGCACAGCCGGGCTTGTAAAACTGGCCCTTGTTGCCGTTTCAATAATAGCCGGAGGGATATGGGCTTTCTTTGACATTGGCGCTTTTTCCGGACTGAAGAGCTCTTTCGCTTTTGAACCCTGGCTTAACCTGTACAGCGGCGGAATAGGAGATGGTTTGTATAATCTTACAGCCATGATAATAGGCGTTATTTCAACGCAGGCCTATGTGCAGGGAGTTTTTGCGGCCAAAAATCTCCGCACTGCATACTGGGGCTGCATATCCGCCGGAATAACAATAATCCTGGTAGGCCTGCCGTCAGTGATAATAGGCCTGTATATGCGTCAGGCGCACCCAGAACTGCTGCCGATAAACGCCCTGCCGTATTTTCTGTGCAAATATCTGCCTGATTATCTCGGCGGGGCAGGGCTTGCCGCAGTTCTTTTTTCAGCCGCCGGCTCTGTGGCTGGGCTTTCCCTTGGAATAGGCACAACAGTTTCAAACGATATTTTCCGCAATATCCTGAATATAAACAATGAAAGGAAAGTGCTTTGGCTGAACCGCCTGACAGTGCTTGCTGCTACAGCCGGAGGCCTCATTTTTGCGCTGTGCTATTATGATTCCATGGTGCTTAAATGGAATTATCTTTCAATGGCAACGCGAGGGCTTACAATTTTTATTCCTCTTTCCTGCCTAATATTCTTCCGTGAACATGTGCCTGGAAAAGCCGGATTAGCATCTATGCTTGCCGCCATCTGCGGAGCGCTGCTTTGGAAGATAATTTTTCCAGAAAGCAAAAATATCCTTTTCGCAGGCCTGGCTGCCGCGCTGCTGATAATGCTGCCAGCCATAAGCACAGCTTTCATTAAAGAAAGGAAATTGTCAGCGCATGGTCAAACAAAAGAAACAGCCGTGCCCTTAAAGCATTAAATACTAGATCTTTCGTTCTAAGCTCTGATTTCCACTGTTTATTTTCTGCGCAGAAACTCTTGAACCGCGGGATCCGTTATCACATCATCTTCTGTTATGCGGCCCATAATGCGAATGTCTTCCTTATGCCTGGTGCGGCTTAAAGCCACATAAAGCTGGCCATGGGCAAACGCTCCGTGATTCATATCAATCACGGCCTTGTCCAAAGTTTTACCTTGTGCCTTATGTATGGTAAGCGCATAGCCCAGCTGAAGCGGGAACTGCACAAATGAGCCTGTTTCTTCCTCGTAAACGCGGCCAGTAAGCCTGTCAAAATCATAGCGGTAGCTTTTCCATTCTTCTTGGCGCACGATTGCCTTATGGCCGGAGCTGATTATTTCTGTTTCTATAAAATCTGGAGCAAGCATGCGAACTATGCCGGCAGTGCCATTAATCCAGCAGCCCGGATTATTGCGGTTGAAAATAACAAGCGCTCCAGGCTTAAGCGATAAAATTCTCGGCGCAGGGCATTCCTGAGATGTTTCAAATGTGCCTGTTGCTGTGCATTTATAATCCACAGCCGGGGACTTTATCTCTGAAAGCCGCCTGGCATTTAAGGCATCCGCAATGCGCCTGTACGGCGTAAGCGTAACAGCGGTTTTAAGGAAATCCCTGTCAGCAGGCCCGCATTCATTGAAATAATTCACGGCTTCGCTAATATTCCGGTTTTCCCTGAGACAGGCCAGTTTATCAAGCAGCTCAATGTCATTCTGCCTGTAAACCTTCTCAAGCTCCGCATGCTGAAAATCCGCCTCCGAATATACATAGGCATGAAAAAAATAAGGCTGGCGGCTACCGTATTTCTCATTGAAAACCTCGTACGCATTCTGTTTTATTACCGGAGGCAGCTGCGCAAGATCTCCTACAAGCAGAACCTGAAGTCCGCCGAAGGGCTGAAGATGATTTCCCCTAGCTTCGCGCGATAGCAGGTCAACAGCGTCCAGCATATCAGGCCTGACCATTGACACTTCGTCTATGACAAGCATGTCAGTGCGGCTTAAAATGCTTTTCAGTTTTTTCCTGGGCACAGCCATCAAATCTTCAAAAATAAAAAAATCACTTAATGGAAGCCTGTAAAGCGAATGAAGAGTAACAGCCCCCAGATTAACAGCAGCTGCCGCAGTAGGGCATGCAATTCTTATTCTTTTTTTTGAATGACGGCGCAAATATTGCACAAAAGTCGTCTTGCCAGTACCAGCGCGGCCTTGCAGAAAAACATTCCTTGAGGTATTCTCCAGAATGTCAAATATCTTCTGCTGAACATCATCTAAAGGGAAATCATATTCAGGAAGAGCCTCTGGAATAGAAATATTAGGGGAAATGCCTGATGGCATGGCGCCAGCATTATTGCTAAATACATTTTCCCCAGATTCTTCCATAATGTTTACAATTTTTTCTTTTCGTCTTTTATATATTTACTTTGAGAATATAATGCTCAAAATGCCTTTTTGTAAATACTGAGACATGGCTAATGACGGCATGCCAATGCTGCGGAGCAAAAAAACAGAATTTCAAAAGGCCTGTTATTTTCTTTGCTGCGCTGCAATATAATCAGAAACTGAATTCAGTCTTTAAAAAGCACAGAGCAAGCCTCTGAAAAGGATGACCAGAAGCGGCTTATTATTTTCTTTAACGGATAAGGAAGGCTGGTATTGCTAATGAAAGTGCCTGTTTCCTCGTATTCATCATTCCTTTCAGGCATGGCAAACATAAGAATGAGATATACAAAAGCAAACCAGTTAAAAGACCAGGTTATAAGAAAGAAACACACTCGAAGCAGCCTAGGCGACAGCCCGAAATATTCCGCAAGTCCCCCAAGAATGCCTGTGAAAACACGGTTATCGCTGCTTTTTACAAATTGCGCATTATTTTCCATAACAGTTATTATATCACAAAATACTAATTAGCATTTATATTTATTTGCTTTTCTGAGAATTAGCTGATGAAGGCTGGGCTTTTGCAGCATTTTCAGGATTCTCATCTGCCGCATTGGCTGCATTTTTGGAATCTTCTGTTCCCTTACTGGCAGCAGAGGAGGAGCTTTCTCCAGAGTTGTTTTCAGGTGCAGGCTCAGAGGATTCAGCGGGGCATGCCGCTCCGAAATGACGGCTTAGCGGAAGCTTATTGCCGCAGTCATTGCATCCCACGAAATCATATATATATGTTGAGGCGCCAAGCAAAAAGAAAACTGCTATTGCGAACTTAAATTTTCCTCTCAGCAGAAAATACAGAAAGACCAGCGCGCATATCCCAACCATGCCCCATGAAAACACGCATTTATATGTTCCCATAGAGGCAAAAAGATTCAGCAGCAAAGCGCCAGCCTTTGAAAAAAAAGATATCGTCATTGATAAAAAAGAACTGAACATAATTTCTCCAAGTCTATTACATAATTATATAAATTTCAATTTTGACTGTCTTTTACAGTCTAGTTTTAAATTGTTACAGATCAGCTTCCTTTTCCCTCAAAATAATCCGCTATGCGTTCCTGGCGTTCCTTAAGTTTTTCCTCATCCCGCATGCTCTGTATTTCCTGATTATTAAAAACGATTTTCTTCTGAACAGTTATGACATTCACAGGTTCTTTGTTTTCATCTGCGAAATAACAGCTTTTACTGTCGCAGATGAAAAGAAGCTGTTCAGGAATCATCTTAACGGTTTCATAAAAGCCTGTATTTTCTAAAGAGCCATGCACGAATATTCTCGCAGACACAGCAGGATTCATATTGGAATAGTTCAAATCTGATTTATGGCGTTCATAAAAATTATTCAGTTCAACCGTAAGGCTTCCGTCTCCAGCCTTAAGACATGAGACGGTCTCATCATGAAGATAGCGGCAGTCCTCATAGGCATCAGGATTGCTCTTGTCGCAAGATGAAGATCTCTGATGGGAAGAAGAACACAATACAGGCACGCTGCCCCTGGCAAAGGAAGCAAAAGCCTGCTTTAGTGCTGCGGGAGGATTAGGAGGAAGAACAGCCGGAACTGTTTCAAAACGCGCTGGCAAAACAAAGTAGGCTTTATCGCCTGCTACATATTGCCTCACATCCTTGCTATTTCCCTTAATTGAATATAAATACCAGCCATTATTCTGAAGAACTGCTTTCTTCCCTATCGTATTTACAGCGTCAGCTTCCCGCCGCAGGGCCTGAGGCATAAATGAGCAGCCTTGCAGCATGCTAAATGATACAATGGCTAATGCAAAGAAAAAAAATTTATAACGGTTTATCTTATTTATAATAGCTGATTTCATAATATTCAGTTTAGCAATTTCAAGAGGAAAAGCGATAGCGCAAATTAACATTGCAAGCGCAACCGTTAATTCGCGGTTAAATTAAGAAGCCTTGAAAATTTAGAGATCATCTATTATAATTCTAAATATTATAGAAATGGCTCTTTATAAAGAAAAGTATTGATACAATGTAATTATAAAAAATGCAGATATTATTTCGTCGTCATAAACTTGTTTCAGAACCTCTTTAAGCCGCAGAGATGATTAAACAAAATCAGCATGACGGAAAAACTGTAAAATCAATAACCTTCTTATAAAGAACGATAGAAACTAAAAAAAAAGGGATAAAAAATGAAAGGATTTACCCTAATTGAAGTTATGGTGGTAGTGCTCATAATGGGCATATTATCAGCTGTAATCATGCCAAAATTTGATCAAACTGTTGAAAAAACCAGAGCTGCGGAAGGCATTACGGCTCTAAGAGCTTTAGCTGAACAGCAAGCAAGCTGTTTGGCAAAATATCCTGATAGCGAAAAATGCATGCAAGGGCCAGAAAATAACAATCTTTTTACCTATGGGGATGCCATGGCAAGCACAGAAACACCGATGTGTGATTATGGCACTACAGCTGGCCCGGCTACAAAAAATTTTGAATATTGGGCCGATGGACAATACATTATTGCAATAAGAAGGCCTTGCAACAAATATTCATTAGAAACTACAACATATCAAAGCAATTATAATGAACCTGAGCTAAACAGAATAGGCTGCTCCAATGATGGAACCAAAGACTGGTGCGCTATATTAGGCTTTGTAAAAGAAAACAATCGCTATTTACTGCCTTAATGACAGAAAAACACATATTTTTTATGAACCGCTGCGCTTAATTGTTTAACGCGCCGCAGCGCATTAAATCTTGACTGACGGGCCGATAAATAGTATATATTAGCAATAAGAAGATCTCTTTATCTGCCGACATGCAAACATTAAAAACGGCAGGAGACAAAAACTAGTATTCTGTATTAGTTTTTGTAAATGAAAACGGCAAATATATATTGCCAGAGCAGTTAATTTTTAAATTAATTTTTGGAGCATAAACAATGGCAACAATGATCCCTTCCCCAGACAAGGTAATATTTAACAATAAAAGCGAAGAAGCATTTTACCGTTTTTTTATGGACAGCCCTAAAACACAAGGGTGGACAGTATTTTATTCTTATCGCAAAAGAATAGCCCGTTTTGGAGAGGTGGATTTCATAGCAGCAATTCCAGGAGAAGGAATAATAGCAATAGAATTGAAAAACATAATACCTAAAAAAGTTTCCCCCTCTGAATTTGTTTATGACTATAATAATCTGCGCACAAAAGCAAGCAACCCATTCACTAAACTTCAATATCAGGCACTTCAAATTAAAGATTTCTTGCGGCAAGACCCTAAATGCAACGGAACTTTTGTAAGCCATGTGATAATGTTCCCAAAATATACAAAGGAATTTTCCCATGCTATATGCCGCCGCAGGGAATTTTACCTTAATTCGCAGTATTTTAACCAAAACCACCAGCCCACTGAAAATCTGCCAGACTATTTGATTAATCTGCATCATAGCCAAAAAGAAAAGGTGGCCTGCCTGCCTCCAAAAGATATTGAGGAAGCTATAAACAGAAGCATAGAGCTGCTTAAACCGGTTTTTGAAGTTAATGAAAGAGAAGCGGCAATGGATATTGCCGATACCCTTTCTTCTTTAAACCAGGACATTGGCATACAATATAAAATGCTAAAGGATATGCCGAGGCTTTTAATAAAAGGCGGCGCCGGAACTGGCAAAACATTCATGGCTTTCCAAAAAATAAAAGACGCTAGAGCGGCAGGAAAGAAAACTCTGCTGCTATGCTTTAACAGGCTTTTAGGTGAATACTTCAAAGAATCATATAAGATGTGCTCAGATGTAAAAACCGCTTGCATTGAAGAATATATGACTAAGGCACTTTCTTCTGCTGGAATAAAATTCAAAAAAGAAGATAAGGAAAAACCTGATTTTTATTATAAAACACTGCCTGAGGCTTTTCTGAAAAATGAATGCAAGAAATACGATCTTCTGGTAGTTGATGAATTTCAGGATATATGTTCAAAAGGATACCTTAAAGTTTTGGATGCTTCTGTAAAAGGAGGACTGAAAAAAGGCAATGTGTGGCTGCTAAGCGACTTTGACCAAAGCGTCTTCAATATAAACCAGCAGGAAAAAGAAAATGATTTTGAAGAAAAATATGGTTTCACGGACTGTAAGGTAAACCTGCTTATAAATTACAGAAATCCCGGAGCTATAACAAGGCTTTCGGAAAATCTTATAAAAACAGACAATGTGCTTTATGAGCGTTCAGCTGTAAGCGCCAGAGGCTCAGCTGATAATATTATTATCTACAAATCATCAGAAGACCAGCAGGAAAAAGCAGAAATTCTTATTGAAAAGCTGCTTTCAAAGGAATGCGGACACCGCAGAAGCGACATAGTTCTTCTTTCAGCGCATTCCTGGCTTTCCTCCGACATTCACAAATTAGCTGAAAGCAAACGCGGCTGGGGAAGGCATATAGCAGCGCCTGAGAAAGCTAATGAAAACAATATACGCTTTACCTCTGTTCACCGCTTCAAAGGACTGGAAGCCAATGTTGTAATTATAACAGACATAGACGACACAAAGCCTTTCATTCCAAATCTGGAGACAGTGCTTTATATAGGCGCGACCAGGGCTAAATTCAAGGTTATATTCCTGGTGCGCGACAAAACGGAAAATTATTTCAGAAGTTTATACGAAGAAAAGAAATAAAAGCTATGGAATGAGTTTGTTAAGCTTTACAAAAAAGAAAATCCCCAGTTTTTTGATGGGGATTTTCTTTTTATCTGACAGATAGGCAGCTAAGATGTTTATTTCTTAATTCTGATTACAGGCCGTACGGCTCCGTTATCACGGCTTACCAGGCTGCCGTCCGGGAAAAGCGTTCCGTCATTATACACAAACGCGGCCATATTTGGCTGGGCTCCCTGCGAGCGCAGCCACCACCAGGTGCTTCCGTCATCCCTGGATATAAACGCTCCTCTCGCAGCGGCATAAGGAGTTGGCTTAAGCTGATCGGCAGTTTCTCCAAAATACTTGCGTACTTCATCTATATCAAGTATTGTTATATCGCCTTGTATTTTTGACTGTTCCGCTTTAGCAAAAGCTTCTTTCTTAAAATCACCGTTAAGCCACGCGCGCAAGCTGCTAGGTTCCCAATTATTGCTGCTATGATCAAAAGCTATTGCCTCTAAGCCATACAGGCTAATAAGAAGCATATCCTGCGGTGTTTCCTCAAGGACAATCCATTCAACAGGCTTTTTTTCGCCATTCTCAGAATAGAAATAGGTTCCAAAAAAAATTTTTTTTCTTTCTTCCATAGTAAGAAATCCTTTGCAAAAAATATAACTAAATTATACTTATGATTGGATAATGTTTCAATTTATTTTCTGCGCTGTGTAAGAATATATAAGAAAAACATTGATTCTATAATTATCCCGTCATGCTGAATTTATTTCAGCATCTATACGGATTAATGAGGGCCTGAAGCAGGTTCAGAACAACAAAGTAATTTTTGCCAGCCTTTATAATTACATCGTATCAATATTTTCATTTAAAAGAGCCATCTTAAATAAACAAATACTATAATATTTTTTTATCATAATAAACGAAAATTATAATTTTTGTTGATTTCAACTAAGAAATGATGTAAACTTAAAGAATGATAATAAGGGACATTGAGCAGATCATAAGAGGCAGAATAGGCAAAGGCAAGGCCATAATCATTACTGGAGCAAGACAGGTGGGCAAAACCACGCTGCTGAAGCATATTTTGTCGGATTACCGGCAAAATGAAACGCAGTTCTGGAATTGCGACGAGCCGGACATTCGTCTTATGCTCCAGAACGCTAATTCCGGCCAGCTTAAAGCCATGGCAGGCAAATCCAAAATCATTGTTATAGACGAGGCACAGCGCATACAGGGAATAGGCCTTACATTAAAGCTGCTTCACGATTCCATGCCACATATACAGTTTGCTATAACAGGGTCTTCCTCACTGGATCTTTCGGACACAATAAAGGAACCGCTTACCGGCAGGAAATTTGAATATTCCCTTTATCCTTTTTCCACAGCGGAACTTGCCAGAAATTCTTCTCCGATTGAAGAAATACGTATGCTCAATTCAAGGCTTGTTTACGGCTTTTATCCCGACGTAGTTAATAATCCTGGGGACGAACAGGAAATCCTTATGAATCTTGCTTCAAGCTATCTTTACAAAGATGTATTTGAGTTTCAGGGCATACGCAAACATTCCATCATAGAAAAACTTTTACAGGCTCTGGCCTTGCAGGTAGGCAGCGAGGTTTCCTTCAACGAGCTTGGCCGTCTCCTTGGTATTAACGTCCTTACTGTTCAGAAATATGTGGATTTGCTTGAAAAAGCATACATTGTATTTCATTTATCATCGTATAGCAGGAATCTGCGCAATGAACTAAAAAAAAGCATAAAGATTTATTTTTATGATAATGGAATACGCAACAGTATAATTGCGAATTTCTCCATGCCTGACCTGCGTAGCGACATAGGGGCTCTTTGGGAGAATTTTCTTATAAGCGAAAGAATCAAAAACAATGCTTTCAATAACATAAAGGCAAGACACTATTTCTGGAGAACAACTCAAAAGCAGGAAATAGACTTTCTTGAAGAGAAAAATGGCATAATCCAGGCCTGGGAATTTAAATACAGCGCAAAAAAGGGGAATGCGAAATGCCCTGTTACATTTGCAAAGGCATACCCGGAAATAAAATATGGCGTTATTACCAGGGAAAATTATTTCGGATTTGTTTCAGGAGAGAACCAGGGGCAGTAAAATGGGGACTTAATAGGCAAATCTGGCGACATTAGATTTTTATCTGCAAAAAAACACTCAATCACTTTTTTCAATCATGCGGATTAACGTTGCAAGTGCAACGGGACAAAATGTTGAATAAGGAGTGCCAACAGGTCTTATTAATTCTTACACGGGGGCATCCACAGGCCTGCCGTCTGACGGACGCATAAGATTATTGTCTTTCATGAGCCGGTTTATATGGCCTATAACCTGTTTCCCCGTTATTAAGCGCGTGCACTCATACTGCCTGTCCGTATTTTTATGCTTAGGACACCAGAAAAAATCATAGTGGTCAAAATTTTCGTTTACATTATCCCAGCACCCCATGCAGCCATGGCTGCTATAAACCCTGTATGGCGTATAATACTCGCATATTGGCAATGTAAAGCCGCTTATAAGCACCACGGGACGTTTTGCGCACCACGCCAGCCAGCTCAGGCCGGAAGACAGGCCCACAAAGAAATCCGCATGTTCCATTAGGGCAATACGTTCCTGAAGCGGGCGGTTCCCGGTAAAATCTTCGGCATCGTGAGGCATTCTGTTCCATACAAAACCAAATCCGGTTACGGCATCCCGGTCTATGCAGAGCACACGGTAGCCAATGGATTTAAGATAGCCCACAACCTGTTCCCATCCGCCACCGTTATTCCAGTATTTGGCCTGGCTGCTTGATTTCGTCGCTATCACCACATAGCGTTCTTTTATGGTTCTTGGATTTCCCAGCTTGACTTTAGGCGCTTCCTCCCTCGGATCAACGCCGAGTATATACCCTGCCGTGCGGTGCAGTCCCACTTGCCGGAAGTCTATAGGCTGGCATGTTGTGTCTCCGCGGAAGAACAGTCCCATTCTGTATGTGGCATACGGTTTCTGAAATTTAGGCTTGCCATCCGGCAGAGGTGTAAATATTATGCCGGGATATTGTTCCGCAAAAACCTCGGAAAGCTGTTTTGACATTGTAAATTCCGTTGCACATTTATGCTTTTCCGCAAAACGCACGGCATAAGTCATCCAGCCTACAATATCACCTATTGTGCCTACAGGAAAATTAATCTGCACATATCTGTTTTTTAAATCAAGAGTATGATTCAGGACTGGTTCTGTTTCGCCTATTATCCATACTTTTATGCGGAACTTCACATAATACTTTTTTGTGGAAAGCACCCACCCTTCCGCAGTGTCGCAGGCAAAAATTATATTGTCGCTTTCCGCATCTTCAAGCTGCACATGCCATCTGCCTTTTGGCAAAAGCACGCGTGCGCCATCGTTGAAGTCATACTTTATGCCCATAGGGCCTTCCTGTGTCGGCACAGGCGGGACAGGCACAAGAAAAGGGTTGTATGGCACCCCCGGCCTTACAGATGTGTTCCCTGCCGCAGTAACATCACCGGGCCTGACAGCCTGGGAATTTGCCGTGGCAACACCCTGCTGGCTGCCATTAGACTGCTGAGCCTGCTGGTTTTGCTGCTGCATCTGCTGCGGCTGTGTATTTTGAACACTAGACTGAACCGGCTGCTGGCCCTGCGCTGTCTGATTCTGAAACTGCTGATTATTGTTATTGGAATTGCTGTTTTCCATAATTTTCACCTGCGAATCTTAAAATGCCAAACTACTTTATGCTGATGTTAACGCGCCTGTAACATCCGCCCCCACTGCACCCGGAATCATTGGCAAACATTCCGGAACCTATTTTGCTGTTTCCATACGGTTTGACAAGTATTTTATTCCCTTTTATTCCTTTGCTCATAAGATAATAAGCAACATTCATGGCACGTTCCTTTGACAGGTTAGGATTATTTTTTGTCTCGTTTCCTCCATTTGAGGAGAAACCTTCAACATAGATTATGCTGCTCTGGTCCGTAAGCAGATACAGCTTTGCAAAAGCATCCAGCATTGGCGTATAGTAAGAAAGTATGGCCATCTTTCCGATTTGAAACAGCAAGCCCATGGGAGGTATTTTTAATACTTCTTTGCTGATTGTTTTTTCCGCCCTGCCTGCCTTCTCAAGATACTCCTCTTTTTCTGTGGTAACGACGTTATTTCCAGGCTCTGCATTTACAGCCTTTAATAAAACCGTTGCCGGTTTGGCAGGCAAGGCCGTTATAGCCTTATCATCTGCCTTCTTTTCTGCTGAAACAGCTTTTGTCCCAGTCTTATCCTTATCCTTCCAGTAATTATCAGTCTGGCGCTTTGCCTGCTTATGGCCGCCGAACATATAGCGTATTCCGGCATCCGCGCCGAAACCCTCGCGCCTGCTGCCGCTTTCAATGCCTGCTGCCGCATGCCAGTACAGGTTATCAGACATCTGCATGTTTATTCCTATGCGCCCCTCTATGAAACCGCCTTTCATGCTTGATTTGTCCATATTCCCGGAATATTTTATTTCTTCCTCCCCGCTTAATTCCTGACTGTATGAAACCTCGGCATAAGGCTGAGTTATCATGCCGTCTGCTCTTTTCCATGAGTATGCGGCGTTCAATGTGCCTATTGCCGTAATATATGATGCTCCGCTGAATTTTATTTTTTCCGGCTGTCCTTTTACTTCCGCATCTGCACCGCCAATATTCATGTACCGCATTTCGGCTTTGGGCTCTATTTTCCAGCCGCTGCCGCCGAATGACTTTCCGGCTTCCATGCTTGCGGCGATAAATGTGCGTTCAGGGCTAAACTGTAGCCAGCCGCCCTCGCTTTCACTATATGCGGACAGATCCAGCTTATTTGTGCCTGCCCTTGCTGTAAAGTCCGCAAAGAATCCGCTTTCGCCAATATAGGTAAGGTATGCACCGCCGAGAACTCCTTCACCCTCGCCTTTGCTTTCCTGCCTGCCTGTCCTGCCTTTGCCCTCAATGCCGCTAACACTGCTCTTTCCGGCCATTATGCCCAGATATGTGCCTTCCCCGTTATAAGAGCCTTCTTCCGAAAGGCGGAAGTCATACCCGGCCTCTATGCCCGATATTTTCATCTCCGTTTCAATCTTTTCTTTAAGGGTAAGGCTCTGGTAATAACCTCTTGCCCAGGTGCCGTGCTGCGCGCTGCCGTTGCCCATAGTGCGCAAATCGCCAAGACGTTTCTGCAGGGAGTTTAATGCCACATTTATAGACACATTGCCCATGGCAGGGGCCGCTATGGCTGTCTTTGCCACATTGGTCATTTCTCCGTTGCTGCGCAGATAGTAATCCTGAATGTCTCTGTCCAAAGTGTATTCATACCAGCCTGTGTCCAGTTTTCCGCCTTTCAGGCTGAATGTGCCTGTTTCTGTAGCGCCGGAACAGTCAACAACTTTAAGGCTGTCATCATTTACCGGTTTGCCGCCTTTTATTGTCTTTATGTTCAATACAGTATTGCCATTGTGAATGCCGGATATTACAATTTTGTCGCTTTCGGCAGGATTGGAAAAGTCAATGCCCATGTCAATTGTGCCGTTTCCATATAAATTTTCAAAAGTCAAAACAGCAGGCGCGGAAACATCTGTGCGCACAAGGCTGATGCTGCCGCCATTTTGCAATTCATTGTCGCCGTACAGCGTATTCGTACCGCTTATGCGGGCGGTGCCGCCGCCTTTTACGGTAAGCCCTGCGGCAAAGCCTCCGGACGCAAGCTCCATTGCTCCGCCCTGGCTTATTACAGTGCCGCTGGCATAACCGCTGCTGCCTATCTTCTGCGTTCCGCCATTGTATATTACGGTGCCTAATGCCCCACCGCCTGACAATATGTTCTGTTCCCCGCCGCTGCTTATAACCGCAGATATTGCCAAGCCGCCATCGTTTATCTGCTGCACGGCATTTGCGCCTATGATTGTATTGCTTGCTGTTGCCCCGCTGGAAACCACCTGTATGCTTGCGCCGGAACTGTTGGAGCCGCCGCCTGATATTACTGCGTTTTGCACAATCGCGCCTGGTTCCACATTCTGTATTCCGCCTGCATAAATGAAATTGCTTATTGCGATGCCGCCAGATTCTACTGTCTGCTTGCCGCCGCTGCTTACTGTGGTATATATCGCATATCCGCCCTCTTCTATCAGCTGCGAGCCGCCGGACTTTACCACCGTTGATATTGCACTGCCCCCGGAATATACAGTCATGCCAGGCTCTTCTTTTTGGCCAGCAGAATATCCGCTGTTTATGATTGTGCCGTATGCCTTGCCGCCGCTGTATATGTCAAGATACCCATGTTCGTTAATTACAAAATTTGAAGCAACACCGCTTACAAGGCTGAAACTCTGCCCGTACTGGTTCGTGCCTGTGATATAAGTTGTTCCTATATAGTCATCTTTGTCGTCATATCCTATGCCCACATCCACAGAAACATCTCCGCCAGTTTCCTGTATTACGTTTATTGCGCTGCCGCCAGCTCCGAACGGGGCGTTCCCATTGCTTGTAGCTATATAATTGTAAAGTATACCTCCATCATGCAGGTAAACGCCTTTATTGTTTACTATCACATTGCTGGCAACGCCATTTATAACGCTAAAGCTGCTTCCTCTCTCGTTTATGCCAGTTATATAAGTTGTGTTGCCTGAGGCAATATCAAAAATAAGCTGTCCGCCGCTGTGCTGGATTATATTTGTTGCACTGCCGCCAGAACTTACTGATAATATTCCAGCACTGTTTACTGTAGTGCTGTTAGCCATGCCGCCGTTACAGACAGTCTGAAACCCCCATGAATTTATCACTGTATTATTCGCCAATCCGCCTGATGATATGGTTTGATTTCCACCAATCATTAATGTGGCATTATTTGCAATACCGCCTGAAAGCACATTCTGATAGCCGCCAGCAACTACTGTCGCTGCTGTGTCAACTGCTCCGCTGCTTACATATTGCGTGCCGCTTATTATCATGCCGCCGGCGCTGCCGCCGCTGCTGACTATCTGGCTTCCTCCGGATTCTACAACCGTGTTGCTTACAACGCCGCTGTTATAAACAACCATGGAACCGCCGCTTCCGACTATATTATTTACAGCAGAGCCTCCGGCAGAAATATACTGCCATCCGCCAACATTAATTGTTGTATCGCTTGCGACACCGGCTGATTCTATATACTGTTTACCGCCAGAATTTATTGTTGCGGATATTGAAAGCCCTCCGCTTAATATTACCTGGCTGCCGTTTGAGTTGATTATTGTATTGATGGCCGTACCGCCATCTTCTATATATTGCAAGCCACCGGGATTTACCACCGTTGATATTGCGCTGCCACTGGAATACACATTCTCCTCTCCTTCAATATTGACAATGGTTCTGTATGCCTTGCCTCCGCTGTCTATGCCTATATAACCACCGTATGAATTTATTACGAAATTAGACGCAATACCGCTTACCAGGCTGAAACTCAGCCCGTACTGGTTCGTGCCTGTGATATAAGTTGTTCCTGTGACGTCCACAGAAAGGACTCCGCCGATTTCCTGTATTATGTTTATTGCGCTGCCGCCAGATTCTACTGATAATACTCCAGCACTATTTACTCTTGTGCTGTTAGCTACTCCGCTGTAAACACCAAAATATCCGTCACTGTTTACTGTTGTGCTATTTACCGTACCGTCATTGGAAACAATAAAAATTCCGCCGCTGTTTACTGTTGTGCCGTTAGTTGTAGCACCAGCACCGAGAACAAACAAACTTCCGTAACTATTTACCGTTGTGCTGTTAGCTGTTCCATAAACTTCCAAAATTCCGCCACTGTTTACTGTCGTACTGTTAGCTGTGCCGCCATAGTAAATACAAAAAATTCCTCTATCGTTTACCTCTGTGCTATTCGCCGTGCCACCATCGTAGTAAATCCACAATTTTCCGCCACTGTTTACTGTTGTGTTGTTAGCTATGCCACCGCTGCTAAGATATAAATGTCCGTCTTTATACAAAACAAAGTTGCTTGCAATGCCTCCGGACAAGCTAAATGCTCCGTTTTCATTTATCCCGCTAACTAATGTTTGTGTATCTCCGCCCTTTACATTAGCGCTTAGCACTCCTCCTATTGCCTGGGATATATTTAGAGCTCTGCCGCCACTGGAAATCCGCAAATAACCGCCACTGTCTACAATTGTGCTGTTAGCTGTACCACCGCTGCTAACCTGCAACCTTCCATCAAAGTATATTGTTGTGGAAGTCCAAGTGTCTCCAGCAGATACAGTGCGGCTCTGTCCTGAAAATACTAACACACCGCTACTGTTCCCGGCATAAGCAGGCAACGTGAAATTCTGCGCAAGCATACCCCCCAGAGCGGCAGTCTGCAGCACTTTTCTGCCCCCGTCTATTATCACTCGGCTGGCGGCATTGTATATTGCGCCGTGTTCCGCACTGCTGTATACTGTTTCGCTTACCACTAAGCCGCTGCTAAAATAATATCCGCATGACGGTTGGCACAATACTATTGAGGACTGATAGTTTCCGGCAGTTTTTTTGTTTTTCATAAATTTATCCAGCTTGTTGGTTAGCGCAGGGACATATTCCCCCGCCTTAGTCAAGAATACAAATATTCCCCCGCCAGCCTTTTTTTAGCTGTTTCTGTTTTTTTCTAAAGTTACCTTTATATAAAAGCGGACTTTTCTCTGCTCACACTGTGAGCAGAGTTTTCCTTTCCGGCTTATTTTTGCATGGCAAAGAACTCCGTCTGTGCCTTGCTATACGGAGTTCTTTGTGGAAATATAAAAAGCGGCGGAACTTAGTCCGCCGCTTTCCTTAATATATGGTTATGAACAACTTTTATTTGTTCTTGTGATTTCTCTTAGTACGCATGAGATTCGCCGGCTCCATGGTAAGACGCTCTCCATTCAGCAGCTTGGCTACGCCGTCCATAGGCTTGTAGCTTTCAGACTGGCAGAATGTGCAGTTGCTGGCGCATTCATGCTCATATTTCAGTGGCTCCGTATACGTGGTTATAACACCTTCATAATTGCGCAGTACCACGCGGTGCTCATTCTGTGAAATCACATAAGTAGGCATAACAGGAGTTTTCCCTCCGCCGCCGGGCGCATCAATAACAAATGTTGGCACTGCCATGCCGGTGGTATGGCCGCGCAGATTCTCTATTATTTCTATGCCTTTTGAAACAGGCGTGCGGAAATGGCTTATGCCCTTGGAAAGGTCGCACTGATAAATATAATACGGTTTTACCCTGGCCATAAGCAGCTCATGCATGAGGCGCTTCATGGTCTGCGGGCAGTCATTTACACCGCGCAGCAGCACGCTCTGATTGCCAAGCGGTATGCCGGCATCTGCCAGCTTGCGGCAGGCCTCATAAGCCTCAGCTGTCATTTCTTTTGGATGATTGAAATGAGTGTTCACATATACAGGATGATACTTCTTCAGCATATTCACAAGGCTGTCTGTTATGCGCATGGGCATTACAACTGGCGTGCGGGTGCCAATGCGGATTATCTCCACATGGTCAATGGCTCTAAGGCGCTTTATTATGCCTTCCAGCATTTCATCAGGCAGGGTGAACGGGTCTCCGCCGGAAATAAGCACGTCGCGCACTTCTTTGCTCTTCTCAATGTATTCTATGGCCTTGTCTATCTGTTCCTTAGGCATGTGCACATCGGTATGGCCCACAAGGCGGCGGCGCGTGCAGTGGCGGCAGTTCATGGAACACATATTTGTAACCAGCAGAAGCACACGGTCCGGATATCTGTGGGTAAGCCCCGGAACAGGCGAGTCAACATCTTCATGAAGAGGGTCAGCCAGATCCGAAGGATCGTCCTGGAGTTCATCTGCGCGCGGAATGGCCTGAAGACGCACGGGGCAGCTCTTGTCTTTTTTGTCCATAAGAGCGGCATAATACGGAGTTATGGCCATTGTGAATTTTTTCAGACAGGCCTGAAGTTCTTTCTTTTCCTGTGATGTTATGACGGCCACTTTCTCAAGTGTTTTTATATCGCGTATAACATGGGCAAGCTGCCATTTGTAATCGTACCAGTCTTTCTCGGGAACATCCTTCCACAAAGGTATTTTTTTATAATCAACTTTCTTGTATTCGCGCATGAAAAGCTCCTGTAATAAAAAATTACGACCGATAAATTTATGGTTCTGTATAAAGTTGAAAGCAAAAAACTCTTCTTATACAGAGTTAAATTTATTTTAGCATAAAAAAAGAAAATGCGCTTAGTATAGCAATCGCAGATATAAAACACCCGCCCAAATAAAAGATGCAATTAAAAATTCTGCTGAATCTGCCATGTTTGTTCCTGCAAATGAGCAGAGTGCCGGAATACCGGGTATATAAAAAAACGCTTCCTTATTATCGGAAGCGTTTTTTAATTATTCAGAACACTTCAGTTTACGCGTATTTTTCCTGATATATCTTGCGTATCTTTTCTGATTCGCGCAGAATATTGAGTGTTACCTCGGCATGGTCTTTGCAATAGCCATTGCCTATTATCATATCCACGTCGCGGCCACAGCCTTCGGCTCCGAGGGCGGCTTTTGTAAATGATGTAGCCATTGTGAAGAAATATACAGTTCCACGGTCGCGTGTCATAAGAATTGAAGCCATTTCCGTATTCGGAATGTTGACGCAGTTGATAACAACATCCGCCATTTTACCGCCGGTAACTTCCTTGATTTTTTCATAGCAGGCGACAGCATCTGTAGCGCTGAGTTTCAGGCATTCATGGCAGAAGCCGTAATCCTTCATGGCGGCAAGGCCTCTGTCAGAACTGGTTATGCCTATAATCTTTCCGCCAACGCCGGCGCGGCGTCTGGCCTCGTATGAGCAGAGCACACCGGATTTTCCGGCTGCGCCCATAATAACTACAGTATCTCCGGGCCGTACCAGTTTCGCAGTCTGCGCAGGAGCGCCGGCCACGTCAAGAACTGCCAGGGCAAGCGTTTCAGGCATATCTTCCGGCAGTTTTGCGTAAATGCCGCTTTCAAATATTATGGCCTTGGCCTGCACATTCACCTGCTCGGTGCCTGGCTTAATGCCAATGATTTTTTCAATCTTCAGAGGTGTGAGCGAAAGCGAAACGAGGCTCGCGATTTTATCGCCTTCCTGCAGTTTTATTTTTCCTTTAAGCTTACTGCCGATTTTTATAACTTTGCCGCGGAACATTCCGCCGCTGCCGGTAACAGGATTCTGCATTTTGCCGCGCTCGCCGACAATCTGCATTATCATGGCCTTTATTTTCTCTTCGTCATTGTCGCAGGCCTTTTTAATCTGCGTAAAACTGGCAGAGTCAATGTTCAGGGTTTCAACATCTACAAGTATTTCATTGTCATAGATGGAATCCATGTCATTGCACACTTTAAGCGCAGGTTGCGGAAGAACACCTTTAGGCTCTATCACACGGTGTGTGCCGAAAGGGTTTCCATTGGGTTTCTCAATTATTTCGCTCATGTATTTCTCCTTAGTAAAATTCAATAAAATTTTTTTCAGTTTATTCTGCTAAAGCTGCCTTTATCTGAGCTGGAACATTTCCCTTACATCAGACGGCTTCGCTATCTCATAGCCGAACTCATGCGCTATGCGTACGGCTCTTTCAACAAGCTCTGCATTGGATTTCGCAAGTCTGCCTTTGGAATAATAAATATTATCCTCAAAGCCTACGCGTATAAAACCGCCGTGAGCTACGGAAGAATAAATAGATGGCAGATGATTCTTTCCGCCTATGCCTATGAAAGTGAAATATGCATCGGGAGGAAGCTCCGCAACAAAATTTGCCATGCTTCTTATGGAGCAGTCAAGCGCACCGGGAATGCCAAGGCCGAGGCCATAGTAGAACGGAGGTTTTATAAGCCCTTCCTTAATAAGCATACGCGAAGTCTGCACATGGGAAATATCCATGCACTCCAGGGTGGGGCGCACTTTATACTTCGCAAACTCGGAAGCAAACATGCGGAGATCCGGCAGGGAATTTATAATATAGTCATTGCCAAAATTAATCGTACCGCAGTCAAGCGAGGCCATTTCCGGTTCAAGGCTCACAACCTTTATGCGCTCTTCGGCTGTCTGCCCTACAGCGCCGCCTGTGGTAAGTTCAAGGACCATGTCGGTTTTGGCGCGTATAAGATCCATTGTTTTCTTGAAAACCTTAAGATCCGATGTAGGCGTACCGTCATCATTGCGCACATGAAGATGAACTATTGAAGCACCGGCTTCATAGCACTGTCTCGCGTCTTCTGCAATCTCTTCCGGTGTAATAGGAAGCGCAGGCTGCTGTTTTCTGGTGGTTTCCGCGCCTGACACGGCGCAGGTGATTATCATTTTTTTCATTGTAGGGCCGCTCCTGTTATCTTTATGAAAATTATAATGCAAATGATACTGCCGCGGCGGCACAGTTTCCTATATACAGTTGTGCCGTCATATTTTATTATAACAATTATAACAAAAAAAGCCCTGAAGCAATATAAACACTTCAGGGCTTTCATCTGTCCGTGCGGTTAATTAAAAACGCTGAATTTCAGTTTTAATTTCAATCAGCGGCCTAAAAAACTAAAGCACGGCAGAAACAGATACCGCTTCAGTCTCCAAGCGTGGCAACCATAACCGCCTTTATTGTATGCATACGGTTTTCAGCCTGCTCAAAAACTATGCTGGCTTCTGATTCAAAAACCTCATCAGTAACTTCAATTCCATCCTTAAGCCCATATTCTTCGGAAATTTTCTTTCCTACTTTGGTTTTCATGTCATGGAATGAAGGCAGGCAGTGCATGAATTTTACATTCGGATTGCCTGTTTTCTTCATTACTTCCGTGTTTACCTGATACGGAAGCAGGAGTTTTATTCTTTCCGTCCATACTTCCTTGGGCTCGCCCATGGATACCCATACATCGGTGTGGACAAAATCAACGCCTTTTACGGCTTTTTCAACATCATCCGTTATCATAATGCGTGCGCCGGATTTCTTACCTAACTTTTCGCAGAGCTCAACAAGCTCCTTGTCAGGCTGAAGACCGGCAGGGGCGCAAATGCGGACATCCATTCCCAGAATGGAGCCAATGGTAAGAAGCGAACGGCCCATGTTGAAGCGGGCATCGCCCATATAAACATAGGAAATTTCCTCAAGCGGCTTATTGGAATTTTCCATCATTGTGAAGACATCAGCCAGCATCTGGGTGGGATGCCACTCATTTGTAAGACCGTTCCACACAGGCACACCTGCGTATTTAGCCAGTTCTTCCACAATTTCCTGGCCGAACCCGCGGTATTCTATGCCGTCAAACATGTGGCCCAGAACGCGGGCCGTATCAGCTGCGCTTTCCTTGTGGCCCATCTGGCTGCCGGAAGGATCAAGATATGTAACATGAGCTCCCTGGTCATGGGCGGCCACCTCAAACGAGCAGCGTGTGCGTGTTGAAGTTTTTTCAAAAATCAAAGCTATGTTCTTGCCGGCAAGGCGCGGTTTTTCCGTACCCGCATATTTGGCCTTTTTGAGGTCCGCGGCAAGGCGGAGGAGATAAAGTATCTCCGCTTTGGTGAAATCTATTTCTTTAAGAAAATGTCTGTTTCTGAGGTTGAATGCCATTTAAGGTCTCCTTCTTAAGAAAGCCTCGCCTTTGATCAATGGCAAGAGCTTCAATCATTTAAGAATTTCTTGCAGCGCAATATTTTTCTCATGCCTTGCAAGGAATTTCTTTTTGTATGAATATTGTATAAAAAAGAGGCCATAAAAAGCATTTTGATTTTCCGTAATTTGTTTGTTTATTTTATTTATTAATTACATCTTTATTTGTTAGCATTAACTAACTAAAAAATCTCCGTTAAATCTTGAACGAAGGAATTTCTTTATGTTAAAATCTAAGCACGGCATTAAGCCGGACAACTACCTCAAGGAGTAGAATAAATGACCCAGACTAATGTTGATATAAGCGACATTATAGCCAAGTGGAAGCCGATAAAAGGCAGCCTGGTTATGATGCTGCATGCCATCCAGGGCAGATGCGGTTATATCCCGCGCGAAAAAGCGATGGAAGTGTCGGAAAAAACCGGCATTCCTTTGTCAAAGATTTATGAAGTGCTCACATTCTACCACTTCTTCAAGCTTACCCCCCCTCCCCAGTACCAGATTAATGTCTGCACTGGCACAGCCTGCTATCTTAAAGGCGCGCCGGAGATTCTTGCAGAACTTAACAAACTGATTGGTATTAAGGAAGGCGAAACTACAAAAGACGGCAAATATGCAATAGCCGGGCTGCGCTGCCTGGGCTGCTGCGGCCTTGCCCCAGTCATTTCCATAAACGGCAAAATTTATGGTCAGGTGAAAGCTTCGCAGGTTAAAGGAATACTTGAAGGCCTTGACAAGGGAGAAAAACCAGCATGAACGAGAAGATTGAAAACATTAAAAAGGCCTTTAACGAAGAAATGGCCAAAATGAAAAACCGCATAATTGTATGCGGCGGAACAGGCTGCGTAGCAAGCGGCTCCATGAACATTTATAAGGCTTTCCAGGAAGAATACAAAAAACGCGGTCTCGATTACACCGTTGAGATAACAAAAGGTTGCCGCGAAGGCTCCACATACATTTCCAAGAGCGGCTGCCAGGGTTTCTGCGCACAGGGGCCTCTGGTAAGCGTCGGAGACATTTTCTACACCAAGGTAAAAGTTGAGGATGTGCCGGAAATAGTTGAGAAGACTATTATAAAAGGTGAAGTTATTGAAAGGCTCATTTACAAAAACCCGGCGGACGGCAAAACCTATGCAAAACGCGATGATATTCCTTTCTACAAGAAACAGCACCGCATACTGCTGCACGACAGCGGCAGAATCAACCCGGAAGACATCAATGAGTATATCGGCCACGGCGGATATCAGGGACTTGTGAAAGCCCTTGAAATAGGTCCGGAAGCCACTATTGAGGAAATGAAGAAGAGCCAGCTGCGCGGACGCGGCGGCGCAGGTTTCCCCACCGGAATGAAATGGGAATTTACCCGCAAATCAAAAGGCGATGAGAAATACATGATCTGCAACGGCGACGAAGGCGACCCGGGCGCATTCATGGACCGCTCACTTCTGGAAGGAAATCCCCATTCCATAGTGGAAGGCATGATAATTGCTGGTTTTGCTACCGGCGCATGCAAAGGATATTTCTATATCCGTGCGGAATATCCGCTTGCCATTGAGCGCATTCAGATTGCCATAGACGCCTGCTACAAGACAGGACTGTTAGGCAAGAACATTCTCGGAACAGGTTTCAATTACGATCTTGAAATACGCTACGGCGCAGGAGCATTCGTCTGCGGTGAGGAAACAGCCCTTATAGCTTCAACAGAAGGACTCAAAGGCACACCCCGCCCGAAACCGCCGTTCCCGGCACAGAGCGGTCTCTGGCAGAAGCCTACTACCGTAAACAATGTTGAAACACTGGCCAATGTTCCTTATATTCTGAGCAAAGGCGGCGAATGGTATGCTTCCATCGGCGAGGGCAAATCCCGCGGAACAAAAGTTTTCGCAATGACCGGAAAAGTGAAAAACACCGGTCTTGTGGAAATTCCCCTCGGAATGACAGTGCGCGAAGTCGCCTATGACATTGGCGGCGGCCCGACACATGGCACAGAAGTAAAAGCCGTTCAGTCCGGCGGCCCTTCAGGCGGCGTAATTCCTCCCCAGTACTTTGACAAGCCCATAACCTATGAGACATTGAAGGAAATAGGCGCAATTATGGGTTCAGGCGGCCTCATCGTCATGGACGAGACAGACTGCATGGTTGACATTGCAAAATTCTATCTTGAATTCTGCGTGGACGAATCCTGCGGAAAATGCTCTCCCTGCCGCATAGGCGGTTATCAGATGCTTAAACTGCTCCGCAAAGTGACAGAAGGCACTGCAACAGACAAGGACATAGAGAACATAGAGAAAATTGCGAAGGCAATGCAGACTGCTTCCCTGTGTGCCCTTGGACAGACAGCCCCCAACCCGGTGCTTTCAACCTTAAGGTATTTCCGCAATGAATATGAAGAACATATTCACGACAAAAAATGCAAAACCGGAAAATGCACCAAACTGGCCAGGTATGAAATTACCGATGCCTGCAAAGGCTGCACGCTTTGCGCCCGCAACTGCCCTGTAAAAGCAATCAGCGGCACTGTGCGCCAGAAACACACTATTGACCAGAGCAAGTGCATAAAATGCGGTCTCTGCTTCAACCAGTGCAAATTCAAAGCCATAGTAAGAGGATAAGCCATGATCAACATAACCATTAACGGCAAAAAAGTACAGGTTGAAGAAGGAATAACCCTTTTGGAAGCTGCGAAACAGGCAGGTTTCAATATTCCCACTCTCTGCTATAATGACGACCTTGAAGCCACAGGCGGCTGCGGTCTCTGCGTGACCAAAGTTAAAATGGGTCCCGGTTACCGCACAATGCGCGCCTGCACCACAAAGGTTGCGGAAGGCATGGAAGCCATCACCCAGGATGCGGAACTTATGAGAACCCGCAAAACCGTGCTTGAGCTCATTCTTTCCAATCACCCGCAGGACTGCCTTTCCTGCGAAAGAAACCACAACTGCGAACTTCAGCAGTTGGCATCTGACTTCGGCATAAGGGAAATCCCCTTTGCGAACATTGTCAATGAAATTCCGCAGACACTGGACTGCTCTTCAAAGAGCATAAAGATTGACACGTCAAAGTGCATACAGTGCGGACGCTGCGTACAGGTATGCCAGAAAGTGCAGAAAATAAATGCGCTTGCCTCCATATCCCGTGGCATTTCAACAGAAATGAAAGCCGGCGGTGAGGTAGAGCTTGCGGATTCACCCTGCATTAACTGCGGCCAGTGCGCCGCACACTGCCCCGTAGGCGCAATAGTGGAAAAAGAAGCCATTGACTATGTATGGGATGCTCTTCTTGACAGCAAAAAATACTGCATAGTACAGTGCGCTCCCGCCGTGCGCGTAGGCATTGGCGAGGAATTCGGTCTTCCCGTAGGGACAAATTCCACTGGAAAAATGCTTTCCGCCCTCCGTGCCCTGGGCTTCAAAGGCATATTTGATACAAACTTCGGCGCAGACCTTACCATTATGGAAGAGGGAAGCGAGCTTGTGGACAGAGTGACAAACAATGGCGTTCTGCCGCTGCTCACCAGTTGCTGCCCGGCATGGGTAAACTACGTGGAGAAATTTGCGCAGGACATGATACCTCATCTGTCCTCAGCAAAATCACCGCATCAGATGGTAGGCCCGGTTGCAAAGACATATTATGCCCAGAAAATGGGAATTGATCCCAAGGACATAGTTGTTGTTTCCGTAATGCCCTGCACAGCCAAAAAGCAGGAAATTGACAGAGACAGCAATATGTCATCAAGCGGTCATCAGGACGTGGACTATGTACTTACAACCCGCGAGCTTGGCAAGATGATAAAACAGGCCGGCATTGAGTTCGCAAAACTTGAGGACGGCAAAGGCGATGACATGATGGCCGACTACACCGGCGCAGCGACAATATTCGGCGCTACCGGCGGCGTTATGGAAGCAGCTCTCCGCACAGGCGCATATCTCATAACGAAGAAAGACCTTGAAAAGGTTGAATTCTATGATGTGCGCGGCCTTAAAGGCGTAAAGGAAGCCACTGTAAAGATCGGCGAACTGGAGCTTAAGGCGGCAGTTGTGAACGGCATTGGCAATGTTCCCCCCGTCATTGAGATGATAAGGGAAGCCAAGGCAAACGGCAAGCCGCTCCCCTATCACTTCGTGGAAGTAATGGCCTGCCCCGGCGGCTGCGTTACCGGCGGCGGACAGCCTTACGGCGGCAATGACAAAGTGAGAGTTGCCCGCGCAAAAGGTCTGTACGACGAAGATTCTGCATTGCAGAAACGCTGCAGCCATCACAATGAAAGCATACAGAAGCTGTACAAGGATTTCCTTGGAGAACCCCTCCACGGCAAATCACACGAACTTCTGCACACCACATATCAGAAGAGAAAACTGTACAACAAGTAATTCTGCTGATGACAAAATGAAAGAGCCGGAGAAATCCGGCTCTTTTTTTGTACGCCTTTAAATTTGACAGACTTTGAAACTTTGCTTTTTTCCGGCAAAACAAAAAATTAATTTAACGAGACTCTGATAAAGAATATTATGGACTGCTTTCTCATCATGCTAAATTTATTTCAGAATCTTATTTAAAACATATTTCTTGCGAAGAATGCGGTTTTTTCCAAGGCCATTAGCACATCAACCTGTTCAAGGTATATGCCTTTGGGCGGCTTTATAACAACAGGGGCAAAATTAAGAATGCCCTTTATACCGCTTTCGGCCATGTCATCGGCAAGCTGCTGCGCTCCCGCAGGAGGCACCGCAATAATGCCGGCAAGAGGCTTTTCCATAGCAATTATTTCATCCATGCGCGCTGCCGGATAAACGGGGCAGCCAGCATATTCCCGGCCATATTTATCCGGATCGGAATCAAAAGCCGCCACAATCCGCAAATTTGGCCGGGCTTCGGAAAAATGCCTTAGCAGCGCGCGGCCCAAATTGCCAACCCCAGCAAGCACTGCATTTACAGGGACTTCCATGGAAAGACAGCCGCGCAAATCCGCAAGAAAAGGGGCTATCTGATAGCCCCTCTGCGGAGTTCCGCTTATATTAAGCAGCCTTAAATCCTGACGCACCTGCTCAGGAGAAATCCCCACGGCTAATGACAGCTCATGCGAAAATACATTTTCAGCCCCCATCTCCAGCTTAGCCTTAAGAAAACGGGAATAAAGAAAAAACCTTTCCACAGTTCTTGGAGGAAGGAGTTTTTTTTCAGCAACCATTGCTATTCTCCAAGATACGCAGCTTTTAAAGCCTGATAATCAGGCTTGCCAGTTCCCATTACAGGTATTTCCTTCATATGCTTCACAACCTTAGGAACAGAAAGCTCGCTTATGCCGCGCTTGCGGAATTCATCAGCCACGTCATTTCTGGTTATGCCCTCAGAGGTAGTGAACATTATAAGCTGTTCGCCTTTTTTCTCGTCAGGCAGGGAAATAACAGCGTGCATATTATCTTTCCATATCTCTGCAAGATAATTTTCCACAGCTCCTAATGAAATCATTTCACCGCCGATTTTGGCAAAACGCTTTACGCGGCCCTTTATTGTTACAAATCCGTCTTCATCAATACTGACAATATCACCCGTGTCATACCATCCGCCTTGAGGTTCCTCAAGCTCGCATGGAGCAGTTTCGCGCAGATACCCCATCATAATATTAGCGCCCTTAACAAGAAGACGTCCGCCTTCCTTAATTCCAGGCTGCTCCTCTACCCGATACTCCATTCCAGGCAGTATTTTTCCTACAGTTCCCCTGCGGAAGAATATCGGAGTATTTACGGCTATGACAGGAGACGTTTCCGTAGCGCCATATCCTTCAAAAAGGCGCACGCCAAAGGTATCGCTATATGTGCGCACTGTTTCTTCCTTAAGCCTTTCTGCGCCTGATATGAGCATTCTAACGGAATAGAAATCATAAGGGTGAGCATTCTTGGCATAGCCGGCAAAGAAGGTTTCCGTGCCAAGCACAAGCGTTGAATTAGTATTGTATATCAAGTCAGGTATTATGCGGTAATGCAAAGGAGAAGGATACAAGAAAACCTTCATACCTGTTAACAGAGGAAGTATTGTTCCGGCAGACAAGCCAAAGGAATGGAATATCGGCATGGCATTGAACATAGTGTCATTAACACCAAAGTCCAGAACGCTCTGCAGCTGGTAGCGGTTAGCCTGGAGATTCCGATGGCTTAGCACCACGCCCTTAGGCACGCCTTCAGAGCCGGAAGTAAACAGAACAACTGCTGGCAAATGCGGCGAAGCAGTGCCTCTTATCTTCTTGTAATATCTCCTTGGCATGAAAGACATCGCAAAAGCGAAAAGCTTATCCCATTTTGTTATCATGGTCTTAACGTCTTCAAGATAAATAAGCTCAATATCAGCATCCAGCAAGGCTTTCTCTATATGCTGCAGCTCGCCTTTAAGTATAAACTCTCTAGAAGTATAAACCCTTTTTATCTTAGCCGCGCGGCAGCATGACAATATATTTTTAGTGCCGGTAGAGAAATTAAGCATGCACGGAGTTATGTTGAAAGCCCCCATGCCGAAGAATGTTGCCACTGCCGCAATAGAGTTTGGCAGCAGCAGCCCTACAAATGTACCCTGCCTGTTCTGCATGGCGAACTGCTTGCCCAATGCAAAACAGGTAGTTATGAACTGCCCGAAATTCAGCGTGGTCATATTGGAATCTTCTATGATAGGCTTCCAGCGGCCCACCAGCTGTTTGGCATCAAGCAGTGAATCAAACAGTGTCTGGTCCACCGGAGCAGCTGAAAAACGCATATTCTGCATTACATTTGACATCTTTGACACAGAAACAGTCCTGCGCCTGTGGCCTGTTATCTCTTCCGGGACATCCAGCCTTAGCGGAGGCTGTATTGTAAGCGTTATCTTGCTGTGCATCCTGGTTTTCAGCTTGCTGCCAAATCTGGCAAAAACAGAATACTGGCTCCCCTCTATGCTTATAGGCAGTATTTCCGCATCCGCTTTATCAGCTATCATTGAGGGGCCCGGGTAAATCTTCATAAGAGCGCCTGTAGTGGTTATGCGGCCTTCCGGGAAAATAACAACCCTATGGCCATTTTTAACCTCGTCTATAATGCTCTTTACTGACATAGGCTCATTCGGGTTAATGGTAAAATACTTAACGAAGCGGAGAAAAGGCTTGAAGAAAAAATGCTTAGCCTGATAAGTGTCTATCGCATAATAAAATTTATAGGGCACATAAGTCCATATAAGCACGCCGTCAAGGAAAGATGTGTGATTAGCTATAACGAGACAGTTTCCCCTAGGCTTGAAAAGATTGTCCACGCCATGCACCTTAACGCCATACATGAAGTCAAAAAGCCGGCGCAGCAGAATGCGAACTATATGTTCCGGCAAAAGGAAGCATGTTATAAGGGCTTCAAGCGCAGCCATAACCGTAAGCAGCAATATTGCGAAATATACGCCAAAAGCCATGGAAAGCAGGGTAAAAAGCAGAATGCCGATGACTGCAGCAAACATGTTAAGCACTAAGTTGGCTGCGGCTATGCGGCCTCTGCGCTTTGCGCCTGAGAAACGCTGCAGCATTGAATAATGAGGCAGAAGGAAAATGCCTGAAGCAATGCCAAAAGCAAACAGAAAAACAAGCATCAGCAGCATTTGAATGCGGTCTCCGGCAGTAAGGGAAAAACGCACTATCTCGCTAGGCGATATAAGCCCCATGAAAATAAACAGGAAAAGAAACAGCGTCATAAAAAGAGCGCTGATTGGAGCCATACGGGCATTAAGGTCTCTGCGGGAAATGTGATTGCACCACAATATTCCGCCAATAATTCCGGCAATCAGAGTGCCAAGATAAAGCTGTATATAAGGAGCAACAGTGCCAAAAGTTCTGTTTATAACAAACTGCATAGTAAAACATACCGCAGCCTGCAAAAAGAAGAACCATGATATGCCAAGCACGCACAGAAGAATGTCCGTAGTGCGGCCTATCAAAAATATATTGCGGAAGGAATTAAGAATAGTATTAGGCGTTATCTCCAGCTCAGGATTGAAACTTCCGCCGGGAGCAATGCCGAATGAGGATGAAAAGCCGGCAACAGCCGCTATTATCAGAGGGATCATTACTGCCATTATTGGGAAAAGCGGCTGCCCGGTATGAAGGAAAAGCGGCTTTATAAGCCCGGTAACAGCAACAATAAAAGCCATTGCAAAAAAAACAGCCTGGGCAAGAGAATTTCCCAAGGCCATATTATTCCTTCGCACGGCCTGAGGCAGCAGCTGCTGCTGAGCAGGATAATATATGGCAGTCTTGATTCCGGCACAAAGCAAGGCAAGATAAGCAACATAAGGATTGTCAAAAACAAAGCCTAGTATCGCAAGGAAAAGTGAAACAAAACCAGCTTTTTGTGAAAACCTTATTACCTTTGAACTGTCATATTTGTCTGCGAAAAGACCTGCCGGAGCGGCAAACAAAACAATAGGCAAAGCATATATGGTAAAAGAAAGAACCAGAAGCCAGTATCCTGATAAATGCGGATCAACTGAAAAATGACATAAAGCCGCAGCAATGCAAAGGAACATATCATAAAAAGCATTTGAGGCTACGGTTATAAGGAGAGAAACAAATGAACGGCGGGATAAAAGAACATCTACATTATTATTGTCTTCCATAATACATCCTAAATGCCGCAAAGCTTTTGCTTATGAAAAGCAAGTTACGGCCATAATATTTAAATTATATAAATAAATATATTTGAAAGACAAAAAGCGCAGTCTGCAAGCACATAAAAAAGGCTTCCGTCATCATGAACAATGCCGGAAGCCATAGAGCAAACAAGCCTGTTATAAGGTTATCTGAGCTCCGTGATCGCGCGACGCAATTCCTCCCTGCGTTCCTGAGAATCAGATATGGTAAGATAACAGTAATCTCCCATTACTCTGCTGTCCATTGGCATATGGAACACTATCTCTGAGCCAAACCTTGCCATGATGTCATTATGAGAAAGCCTGTAATCACAGCTGTTCAGCCTGCCCACATAACCGCATATTCTATCCTGGGAAGGGCCAAGACAGGTATGCCCGTTTGCGCATATATCGGCATACAAAGCCCAAATGTCCATGCCCCTGGCATGATTATCCATGTCTAGAGTTACAACGCCTGGAGGCCTGGCATTTATCTCAAGGCCGAAGAATTTTTCACCTGACTTAAAAAATTCTATATGGAAAAAATTTTTTCTTATATTAAAAGATTCCACAGAAGCCAGGCCGGCTTTCAGCAAACCTTCGGGCATTTCTGACATTTTAAGATTATTATAGCTTAGAGTGCCGCCGCCGACAACTTCCATAATTCCGTCACAATAATGATGAGCAATAAAGAAAGCAGGCTTGCCATCCGCATCTGTTATGCCGTCAAAGGAAAGCAATTCCCTGTCTTCGCCTGATATAAACCTTTCCATATAAAACCGCTGGGCAGGATTTTTATTAGCAAAAAAGTTCTCAGCTTCTTCTTTTGTGCGTATTCTATAAGTGCAGGAAGCGCCTACGCCATGATCCGGCTTAACGATTATGTCATTATTGCATATTCCGTTCATGAACCTGAGCATGCCAGGGAGGTCTTCTACCAGCTTTCCGGGCACAACGCTTACGCCTGCGCGGCGAAAACGCTCCTTCATAAGGGACTTGCGGTTAAGATGAGACAGCTCATCAGGCTTATTGCCCTGCACGCCTAAATCAGCGCGAAGCTGAGCGTCAAGAGGCAGCCACCATTCATTGAATGATTCTATATATTCCGGCTTGCCGTATTTATCTGCAAGATAGCATGCAGTATTAAATATTCCGGCATAAGCATCAGGCTCTATGGAGCCGTCTGCCCTATAGCAGTTCATATTTACTTTGCAGTATTCGGCAAGGTCGCCCTGAAGCTCTGGAGCAAGAGAAGCCCAGTCAGAATCGCCTATGCCCACAACAGTAAAGCCTGCGGCTTTAAGGCGATTAGCCAAAAAACGCAGTCTCTGAGGATACTGAGGAGAAATGAACAGAAAAGTTCTTCCCATAAAATTTTCTCTCCTTATATTCATTTAGCCCAAAGCTGGGCAAGATTGAGCAGCACCTCGGCAGATTTATTCATGCCGTCAAGCGACACCCATTCATAACGGCCATGATAGTTATAGCCGCCAGTAAAAATATTTGGCGTTGGCAAACCCATAAAGGAAAGCCTGGCGCCATCTGTGCCGCCGCGCACGGGCTTTATCCTTGGCTCAAGGCCTGCCATGCGCACAGCTTCCTTAAGGTTATCCATTACCTTCGGATGCTGGTTTATTATTTCAACCATATTGCGGTACTGTTCCCGAAAACTTATTTCTATTTTTGCGGAAGGATATTTATAGCGTTTGGCTTCAACAATAGCCTCAAGCTGTTTTTCCATGGAAAGAAGCTTTGCGCTGTCATGCTCACGCACTATTCCGCTTAGCTCGGCTTTCTCTATTTCAGCGCTTAAATCCGTGAACATTATAAAGCCTTCGCGTCCTTCGGCATTTTCCGGCAGAAGATTCTCCGGCCATGAAGATATGATGTCTCCGGCAATTCTTATTGCATTTGCAAGGGAATTTTTCGCAGTTCCGGGATGAACGCTCTTTCCGGTTATATTAATCTTAACAGCATGCGCATTGAAATTTTCCATTTCAATGCAGCCTGCCACATCGCCGTCAAAAGTATAGGCGTAATCGGCGCCAAAGGCCTTGACATCAAAATGATCAACGCCTTGCCCGACCTCTTCATCAGGAGTGAAAGCTATGCGGAGCCTGCCATGCTTTATTTCCTTATGCTGCAGCAAATATTCGGCAGCGGTCATAATTATGGCAATGCCAGCCTTATCGTCTGCCCCAAGCAGAGTGTCGCCAGAAGCTGTTACTATGTCTTCACCCTTGAAAGGGGCCAGTTCCGGGCAGTTTGAGGTATTCAGCACTATGCCGAGAGCCTTATTTATTTCAATATTCCCGCCTTGCCAGCATTTATGTATCTGAGGCTTGACTCCTTTGCCAGGAGCATCGGGAGATGTATCTACATGGGCAAGGAAACCTATCACAGGATAATTTCCATCAGCGGTGGCAGGTATAGTAGCCGTGACATAGCCCCATTTATCCATATTAACTTCTTTCGCGCCAATCTGCTTAAGCTCTTCAGCAAGAAGTTTCAAAAGATCAAACTGCTTGGAAGTGGTAGGGAAAGAAGAGGACTTATCATCGCTCTGAGTGTCAATTTTCACATATCTTTCAAGTTTTGAGTAAAGTTTTCCTTTTAAATCCATGTAAGCCTCCGCTTAAACACTATAATATTATAAAAAAGATACTTCGGTAATAGCAAACAAAAAAACTGCAAAATTCAGATAACCGCAATAAAACTATTTGTTATAATTTGCTCATGAGAATTATAGAAAAAAAATTCAGGCATGACAGAATATCAGATTTCTCTGAGTTAATATTCTGCGGCATTCCTTTTTTTTACTATAATCCTGAAAAAATAAAGCTGTTCAGCTTTACTTTTGAAAAAAACTCAGCAATATACCGCTTTATTGAAAAGGCTGATAATTTTTTTTATTACAAACCCGGACGGACATGGTGCGCGCAGTGGCTTGCTGCGGGCAAGGCAGACAAAACAACATTTGAAAAAGATTTAACTGCCCTTTTAAACGGACTGCCCGAAAAAGAAAAAAATGAACTGCTTCTTAATCTTCGCAGGGAAGAAAAGCTAGGAAAAAATCCTAGCTCAAGGGTATTTAGGGAACTGCTTACTGAAGAAGAAAAAAGGGATTTAAAAGAATTAGCAAAAGAAAAAAAAATTAAATTCAGACATAATGAAAAAACTGTAATTTATGACGGCTTTGAATACTTAAAAGATTTTTTTTATGGCCCTGATTCTTCGCTTGATGACAAATATGATTTCATAAAAAAACATATAAAACACATAAAAGACAGGGATATTATTGATGCAGGCGCATTCTTCGGCGATTCCTCTCTGCCTTTCACCAGGCTTACAAAAGGCACGGTACATGCCTTTGAGCCAGACAAGAGAATATTTGCCGTTTTAGAGGAAAACATAAAGCTTAACGGATGTTCTGCCATATCAGCCATAAACGCAGGCTTAGGCGAAAAGCAGGAAAGCCTGTTTTTAGAACAGGGCGAAGATCCCAGCAGCGGGCATTTAAGCAGAACTGCGTCAAATCCTGCTTTTTACAAAGTACTCACAGAAACCATTGACAGCTATGCTGAAAAGAAAGGCTTAGACATAGGTTTTATAAAAGCAGACATTGAAGGCGGGGAGAGGCAGATGCTGAAAGGAGCCCATAGAACAATAAAGCGCTGCCATCCGCTAATGCTTATAAGCATATATCACAATTACAACGATTTTTTCAGGCTTAAGCCATGGCTTGAAAAAAAATATCCTGAATATGAATATCACATTCTTTTTTCCAAACGCAATTTGCTAAACGCCTCAAGTTTCATAGCGGAAGCAAGCCTTGCAGCCATACCCGCAAAAGAAAAATAAAAGCTATAGTCACAAATTAATAAGCTTAAGAAATGATTGAGGGAACTGAGAGAAATCTAATTGCCTGCGCCGTCAATGGCAAAATACTTCATTGCCCTTGCAAAGAAATTTGCTGACACATCTAAATAAAAATTAATAAAATTGCGAACGATGTATTCATCAGACAGATAGCAATCGGTGAAAAGACAGGCAGACATTCTAAGCTCATTGGCTTCCCCATAAAAATATGTTACCTGGTTTAAGTATTCCCTGTTCATTCTATTGCAAAAACACACGGCCTGAGCCACATCATAAGGCTTAAGCTTCATTTTTGGAGCATGGGCAAGAAAAATAATTCTTTCCTTCTCATAAAAAAAATTAGCAATCACTTCATAAGAGCGTTTCTCATCCGGAGGAATAGCAACATAATAAGAATCCCCCTCCCCCTTGCTGGCTGGGGCAGATTCCATGAGAAGTTCTGAAAAATGTTGTTTAGTTAGCAAAATCAGCTCCAAAAAAAGGCTTAAGCCTATATCACATTATAGAAAAAAGACCGCTGATAAATCATTATGACAGGCTTAATGAGATTTTAATAGCAGACAGCAATAACACATGCTGGATGCATTATTAATGTTCGGATAAAATTATTTTATAAGCTTTATTTTTTTCCATGCGCCGCTGCGGAAGCGCAGCAAAGCCATAATGAAATATACAGTTGCAAAAATGCCGTACCCTCCCCAGGCATAAATCACGGAATGGGTATAATGTATGGCTGCCCATGTAATAGGGATAAACACAATCAATGTTGTTCCAATGCCTATAATCATAGCGGCTTTTGTGTCCCCAGCCCCGCGCAGGGAATCCGCAAAAACTATTCCTATGCCGTCAAACAGTATGGCAAATGCCAGCACCCCCATAAGACGGCGTGCAAGCGGAAGTATTTCCGCATAATCCGGGCCTGCCCCGCCGAATATGTTAACGAACATTCCGGGAAAACAGAAGAAAAGAGTCCCGATAAAAACAGCATAAGAAATCGCTATGGCTGCGCTGCGGTATACTGTCTTTTCCGCCGCAGGAATGTCATTCATGCCTATATATTTTCCTACTAGCGTCAATGCCGCAGTGCCTACTCCTATTATTGGCATAAAAGCAATGTTGTTTACTGATGCCACAATATTGTTTGCGGCAAGCGATATTTTATCAAGGCTTCCTATCATAAAGACAAATGCACTGAATCCGCATATTTCAAGCAGGAATCCTATACCGTTCGCTGAGCCGAAACGTATCATGCGCCAGAAAAATTCCATATCCATACGCCAGAATTTGTCTATACGGTATCTTGCCCTGTTTGCTGCGGAAAACACGAATGCAAGCAGAATAGATGTAACTACCGCGCCGCCGCAGGCTGATGCCATGGCTGCGCCTTTTATGCCTAGCGGCGGCAAGCCCATGCCGCCAAAAATAAACCAATAAGAGAACAATACGCAAGCTATATTGCCGCATATATTTGCGAACATTGTGTATTTTGTCCGGCCCTGCCCGGTGTAAAACGAAGCCAGGGCACTGCCAGTAAGAGGCAATACGGAGAAAATCGTAAGCCAGAAGAAATATTCCTTTTCAAGCACTGCTACGGCAGGGTCATGCCCGGCATGGCCTATTATGAAATAGCCTATCGGAATGGTAATCTGAATTATAATGCCTGCGGCTATGGCAAGCCATATAGCCTGCCATACGCTGCGGGATATGTTGCTCCGCTGTCCCTTGCCGAAATACTGGGAAACAAATGCGTTTGAATAGTTTACCAGACCCATGAAAAAACAGAGGAATGTAAATGCGAGTATGCCGCCTGGTACACAGGCAGCCATAGCCTCAGCGCTGTAATGCGCAAGGAACATTCTGTTTATGAACTGCATCACCGTGCTGCTGGCCGTGGAAATTATCAGCGGATAAGCCACGGTTAGAATTTCTTTCACTGTTCCGCGCTGTTCCATAAGGATATCCTTATCCATTATTTTATTTTTATTTGTGTTCATGCTTTATAAAATAGAAACGGCTTCCATTTTATGCAAGCCGTTTCTATTATTAATTTGATTTTTATATTTTACATATTGCTAGGACAAGTATAATAACCGCTCCTGCCAGTCACGGTATTATAGACGCAAGGCTGCGACTCAAACGGATTTTTTTCTCCATTTAATTTTGATGATGAAGAGTTTTCGTCTATTGAATATATCCAGCGGCGGAAAGTTTCCCATGTTCCGTCTTTGACATTCCATTTGCGGCTGAAATGGTCTCTCCTGGGGATCTCAGGCAAAAATACTGAAATGCCCCCTGAGCGGCTGTAAAGAATGTCATCGCGGAAAGAGAGTTTCTCATCTCTTTTATAATTGGCCTTAACGGTTTTCTTTATCTGCTCTTTCAGATTATTTGCCGCATCCGAAACTTTTTTGTCAGAAATATATTTTTCTGCCTGCAGGGAAAAATCCAGCAAATCAATAATTCTCCCTTTGTCAAAGGAAAGCGTATTAGACAATGCTTCCGCTGCCTCTTTTTGCTGTTTTGATTCCATTATAGCAAGAGCAAGCTGTTCAGCCTCTTTTTTTACGGAGGCAATCACGGAAATATCAGCCATGCCATAAGAATAACCTGCGGTTGATATATAAACATTTGAAGTTCGTTTTTTTCTCTCCTGTTGTTCATCGTCAAGAACCTGCTTTTCAGCCAATGCGGCAAAAAAATCAGCTGCCTGCATTGGCGAAACAGAACCCTTGTTTAGTTTTTTTAACAATTCCCCAGAAACATATCCGTTTTCCGGAGGATACCCTTGCGCGCCGACATAATATTTTGCCGCGCCGTCAAATTCGTAAATCCAATCGGCAGTCTGAAGCATTGGAGCATCCATTACTATAATATCCACTCCTCCGGCTTTTTTGATTGCGTCCGCTGTCTTTTCAGCTGAAATGTCTTCCTTATACGCAAAACAGGTATTCATGCATCTTAACGGATAATTCGCATATCTGCTCCAAAGAATAAGCGCATAATGTTTAGCCGGACTAACTTTTTTTGCCCATTTTATGAAATCTTCCAAGTCATCAAGGCGCTGCATGTCAATGCCTTCCCGCTCATATTCTGCTGGCGTTTTCAGTTTAATGTCTTCTCTGCTTTCAAGATCCCCGTGCGAATGTTTTTTCAAAACATATCTCCGCACTATTTTGGGATCAACAGTTGAGACATTATCCATAAGGCCAAGCTCAAGCAGTATGGAAACATTTTTGGAAGACCCCTGATTTTCAAGAATTGCAGCTTTTTTTTCGGCAGAAGATTTTGATGTCTTGTCCTGTCCGTTAGAATAGACAAGAATGCCCCATTCCGGCACAGCCGCTTCTTCTGCCATTGCCGGGCCGGCAGCAATGGCGAACATGAAAAAAAACATTAATTTCATCATAGGCAGTTATTTTTCCTCAATTTAGAACATAATTAAAGAGCAATGCCCCAATTGCTCTTATCAAATAATCTTATAGGCTAACTATCTGTAAGGATCATCAGTGTTCAGATAATCCTGCACATACTGTCTTACGCCTTCTTCAAGGCTTGTCATAGGGGCATCATATCCAGCCTTGCGCAGCTTCGCAAGGTCAGCCTGAGTATAATACTGGTATTTTCCGCGAAGTTCCTCAGGCATTTCCTTAAAGCCTATTTTTGGCTGCATCCCAATAGCTTCCCAAGCCGCTTTAGCAAGATCATAAAAAGAACGGGCATGGCCTGTGCCTACATTGAAAAGTCCGGAAACCTTAGGATTTTTCAGCAGCCACATGATAACAGAAACAATATCGCCTACCCATACGAAATCCCTCAGCTGCCAGCCATCTTTATATTTAGGATTATATGACTTGAAAAGTTTTACTTCCTGATTGGCTTTTATCACTGGGAAAATATGAGCCACTACGCTTTTCTGCCCGCCTTTATGATATTCATTAGGGCCATACACATTGAAAAATTTAAGACCGGCATGCTGCGGAGGGCAGCCTCTCCCTTCGGAAAGCTCGCGGGCAGCCTTTCTGTCAAACAGGGCCTTGCTCCAGCCATATTTATTCAGAGGACGCAGAGAATTCAGGAATTCCTGGCTTTCATCATCTTTGAAGCCCAGGCTGCCATCGCCGTATGTGGCGGCAGAAGAAGCATAAATGAAACGTTTGGAGAAATCCCTGCACCAGCACCATAATGCCCATGTGAGCTGGAAATTTGAACTTAATATAAGGTCAGCATCTGTTTCAGTGGTAGTGGAAATTGCTCCCATGTGAATAACAGCCTCAATTTCCGCAACATGGTCATCCAGGTATGCGAAAATACCTTCCGGCGCTATAACTGCAGCCAGCTCACGCTTTGCGATGTTCTTCCATTTGTCATCTTTGCCAAGCCAGTCAATTACAGCTATATCCTTATATCCTTGTTTTTCAAGTTCCGCTACGATGTTAGAGCCGATGAATCCGGCTCCGCCTGTTACAATGATCATAAATTCTCCTATAAAAATATTTAACTTTATACCAATTAACTAAAGCTGATTAAAAAATCCCGGCCTGTGATTTTATTTTATGCATTGAGTTTTTTGCAATGCCGCGCAATAAGGCATCATCGGACATTAAAGCTTCTTCAAGCAGCTTTAAGGCATCTTTTCCAGCTGCTCCAAGCTCTCCAAGGGACTGGGCCGCTTTTCTCTTCTGAGTGGCAGTTCCCTCTTTTAATGCTTTCATTAACATTGGAAGAGCATCTTCTCCGAGCTTGCTGATATTTCCTAAAAGGAATTCGCTCAGTTCCTTATCAGAGCTTGAGGCAATCTCTACTAGAGATTCTTTAACGCCTGGCACTGCCGAGCCCATGTTAAGCAAAGCAAGAATAGCTTCCTGCTTTACCTCCATGTCGTTATCTAAGGTAAGCTTTTCCACTATGATTGATGCTGCTGGGGCAGCATATTTTCCCATAGTTCCTAGAGCCTTTATAACGGCTGAGCGGACGCTGGAATCCTCATCTTTAGCGGCTTCCTTGAGAAAAGGCACGGCATTCCTGGCAGCAGGGCCTAGCGCTGCTATCAGATCTGCCGCATAACGGCGGATAAAAGGATTCTGATGCTTTAAATATGTAACGGCATCAGCAAATCCAAGCTCTATTTGGCTGCCAGTATGAGATAAGGCAGATTCAGCTGCAGCCCTGGCCTCTTCAGCAAGATGAGCTTCCGCGCAATTTTTTAGTGCATAGATTGAAAATGCTGCCTTGCTGCCAAGCTTGCCAAGAGCTGATGCGGCATTTACCGCAACGCTCTTTTCAACATCAATTAAAGCTTCTATAAGCGCAGGCACGGCTATGGGCGCATCTTCTTCTGTTATCTTTTTGAGTATCATTGATGATGCGTAAATTCTTCCCCATTTGCTTTGATTCACTATTCCGTCGCAAAGTTCAGGCATAGTCTTTTTCTTGTCGCCAAAATACGTTTTTGCAATCCAAAAAATAAGACTTCCTATTTCTGCCCCAGACTGCTTTAAGTTTTCTGCATTTTCTTTCAGCTGCTCTTTATCTATCTCCATATTCCATGCTCCATAAAACTTATATTTAATACATCTAAAAGCCAATTTCTGAACATATGAATTTAAAATTCAGTTTGGCTCACAAGATTAAAATCTTTCACCGCAAGGTATGGGAAACGCCCGAATTCAGTATTGCGCGCCTCGCCTATATCTATTATGTTAGCCAGCATTTCAAAAACATTCTGGTTAAAGCGGAAATTGTTCACGGCATTTATGAGTTTTCCGTTCTTTATGCGGAAAACGCCATTGCGAGTCATGCCTGTAAACACTGAATCCATCTCATCTACAACCCTGATATAGAAAAAGCTGTTTATGAAAAGGCCATTGCCTATATCCGCAGCCATCTGTTCCAATGTCTTATTCTTCCCTTCAACTGAAAGATTATACTTGGTATTCATTATGCCATTGCCGCAAGGAACAAAACCGTTCTTTTTTGCATAATATCGCGTACAGAATGCCTCCTGGAAATGACCTTCTTTTATAAGCTCCACCCGCCGGCATGGCATGCCTGTTTTTGCGTCAAAAGGAGGATTAACTTTCATGTCAGGGTCATAGGGATCGCTGAAAAAGTGAAAATCCTTAACGGCAATTTCCTTATCCATGCGCGAAGCAAGGCTGCTAAGCCCCTCATCTATCTTCTTTCTGTCAAAGGCATAATAATAGAAAAAAGCCAAAAGCTCTGCGGTCGCGTCAGGCCCCAGAATTACCGCATATTTGCCGGCATCCTGAGTTTTCACCTTTGACGCAAGCTTCGCTTTCTCCGTAAGATTGTTGATAAAATTCTCCAAATCCAGTTTTTTTAGATCGCTGCCATAGTAAAAATCCTTAAATGCGCTCTTGCCGCTCATTGCAGTTACATTTAGAGCATAATCTAAGGAATAATGAGACAGATTTACGCCTTTAGTATTAAAAACGGCATGTTCCGTAACAGAAGATGCCAGGCTTCCTGCTGAAACCAGGCCCGCATTCTTCATGGCGGCAAAAATGTGAGAAAGCAGAGTATATTTTTCTTCTACCGGGATAGGATCATAAACTATGCTTACTGTCTTAATGCCAGCCGTTTCTTCTTTTGTAACTGGAGGCATATATTCTGGGTCTTCCGGCAATAGCTCCGCTGTCTGGCGGGCTTTTGCTGCCGCTGCTTCCACAGAGGAACTTTCCTGTCCATCAATAGTAAGCAGGGCTGTCCTGCCATTTACTCCAGCCTCAATGGCAGTTTCCACCTTGCGGTCAAAAAGATTTTCCCTGTTAACGCCATTATTAGAAAATCTTATGAAATGAATGTCTTTCTGCACCGGGCTAAGCACCAAATGATCTGTGGAGGGCTTGCCTAAAATTCCTCTTATGTTTTTTTTAAGCTCTTTCATTATTTTCCCCTCCTAACCATTATATTGCGGAAACGGGCAGGGCTTGCGCCATGAGTCATCTGTCCTATCTGCATAGGATCTCCCTTGCCGCAGCTTATAAAACCGGCCTTTTCAAATTCACGGCTGTCGGCAACAGCGTCGCAGCTGCGCCAAAACTCATATGAAATAGCATTATAAACCACATCTTTAAGCATTCCGGTTATATGGCCGTTTTTAACTTCCCAAAAAGCATCGCCGCCGAACTGCATATTAAGCCGCATCTGATCTATGCTGAAAGAACCGCGGCCTTCAATATAAATGCCATCCTTTGTGTCTGCTATTATCTCCTCCTTGGAAAGGATTTTCTCGCCAGGGGCAAGATAGAGATTAGGGATTCGTGTTATCGGAACATTATTGTAAAGCTCTGCGCGGCAGCTTCCGTTAGAGCGCTCCTTGCCTATTTTTTTTGCCAATTCTCGTGGAGCGCTATAATCCACTAAAATTCCCTCGTCTATCATTTTCCATTTTTGGCATTTAACGCCTTCGTCGTCATAGCCATAGCTTGCAAGCCCGCCTTCCATAGTATTGTCAGCAATGAATGTCACCTTATCTGAGCCATAGCGGAAATTCTTAAGCTTGTCTAAAGTGGCGAAGCTGCGGCCAGCACATGACTCCTCATAGCCCAATACGCGATCTAATTCAGTCGGGTGGCCTACTGATTCATGCATGGTAAGGGACAGATTCAGAGGATCAAGTATAAGATTTGTTTTGCCTTCAGAACATTGGCGCGCAAAGCAATGCTCCCTGGCCTGGGCAGCTATTCTTTCCGCATTTTCCATAAATGGAAGCTCTTTAAAATATTCATAACCGGCATTGCAGGCATTAGGCATCCAAGTCCGGCTCTTTACCTCTCCGTTAGCCTTTGCGATGGCAATCATTTCGGGAAGAACTGAATAAAGAACGGTCTCTATCTGGGATCCATCCGTGCTTGCGTATTTTCTTTCCTGTCTCTTAAAATAAACATAACCTATGGTCTTGAAAATATCACGGCTTTTCAGCATTTTGCGGGAGGCAGCAAGCATTAGAGAGGCCTGTTCCGCCGGATCTATTTGAAAAGGATCAATCTGTATTTTGGTCGCAAAACGGTCCAAATGCACCGGCTCAAACGCATAATCAATTTTTTCTGATGAAATTGAATTTGCAGCTTTAGCAAGCCTCAAGGCCTCGTCTGCTGCCTTTTGCAGGCCGTTCATGGAAAAATCTTTAGTTGAGGAATATCCCCAGCCATTTTCATACAATACCCTTATGCCTATACCCGAAATCTCTTTCTCCCGGAAAGAGTTTATGCGCATATTTTCAGTAATAAGAGTGCGGTCTTTAACTGAGTGTTCCCTGGCATCCGCAAAACGGGCGCCTTTATTTTTTAAATAGTCAGCTATTTCAATAAGTTTCTGCATAAATCAAACATTATGTGCGAAAGGGCAAGACGGAAATATTATTTCCGCCAAGCCCAATTAATATACAGCCAATAATATCCGCGCATGGCAAATCAGCTTCCGGCATGGAAAGCCGCAATCTGCCTGCGGCATGACATTAAATGCAATACTATTTAACGGCAGCCTGCTCAGAAGAGGAGCTGTCAGCAGGTCCGGAAGGCGCAACTGAAGAATTTTTTTGGGAAGACACTTTCAGTATAGAATCCTGCACGCCTGAGACATAAAG
>JAILAB010000030.1 GCA_024681855.1 Elusimicrobiales bacterium | reverse complement strand
GATTTTATAATTTTCCCGTCATGCTGAACTTGCTTCAGCATCTCTGCAGCTTAAAGAGATCCTGAAACAAGTTCAGGACGACGAAGTAATATTTGCGTTTTTTATAATTGCATTGTATCAATATTTTTCTTTAAAAGAGCCTAAAACAAACATTAGAAAAGGCTGCGCTGGCCGGTGCGCCAGGAATGCTGCTCCGCATCTAATATGCGATCGCCTGGCCGGACATTGCCTATTAGCATAGGCGAATCGGAATCATGCCTTTTCATGTTTTCAGCAACCTTAGCCGGGTCTGAATTGGCATAGCAGTATCTGCAAAGATGCCCGCAAGTGTCATAGGCGCCTATGTCTGCGCTGAGATGGCATGCGCAAGCGCCTGGCCTGCCGCCGCTTTTCTTCGGCACTGAAAGTTTTTCGCCAATGGCTTTTTCAAATGTTCTTATTGTCATGCAGCCGCTGCAGTCTGCTCCGTATTTTGCCAGATAATTGCCTTCCGCGCACGGCTTCAATGACATTTTATGCTTTGCTGCTGTTTCCGCAAAAAATTTTCCCAGCCTTAACCTGGCTGCCATAGGCACTTCCCTTGCCTCTGGAAAATTCCTCTTCACTTTTTCATAAAGGTCTATGAAGGAAATCACGCAGGCCCCGGCATAGCCTTCCAGTTCGGCTGCGATTTCACCAAAAGCCTCAATATGAAATTTCTCATTGTATTTTTCAGAAAGGAAAACCGGGTCATACCGCCATTCCACGCAATTTTTGCCATAGCGGCGGGAAAGCTCCTTTATTCCCTTGAGTATTTCCTTTTTGTCCGGCAGGCCAGGCTCTATTTCGCGGCCATAAGGCGTAAGCGTAACAAACCAGAACTGCTTATATTGGGAAAGACTGCCGAGCAATGGCAGCATTGGCAGGGGATTCTTAGTGCAGAATGCCAGCAAGTCTGCAATGGAAGGGGAAAGGCTGTAGCGGAATACGAGTTCGCTGTCATAAGGGCTGCGGGCCATAACATATCCGGCCTTTATCCGGTTCATCAGCCAGCGCGAATAAAAGGCCGGAATATCAGTGCGCATGCCGGTATTTATTATCATTTGCGCAATGCCCCGCCTTCAGGCATAAGGCCTGCCTTCGCCAGAAACGCGCTGGCATTGGCCTCCGCCATGGCAGATATTTCCCGCACGGCTTCTTCCAGCCCGCAATACTTGCCATTGCTTACGGCGATTTCTGCGGCAGCCTTCACAGTTTCCGATATCTTTCCCCCCTCGCTTTCAAAAAGGAAAAGCCCGTTAGGAATGCTTTCTTTATAAGCATTGCCAAGCAGCTGCGCAAAGGCTGCGCGGCTTTTCTTCCTGCGTGGCTCGGCCAGGCCAGGACCGAAAGAAAAATATCCGCCAATTGAGGACAGCTCTTTCATTATTTGTAAGGAAGCCCCAAATGAATGGACAATAAAGCAAGGCGGATGAAATATTTTCAGCATTTCCGCAAGCCGCCCCCATGCCTTTACGCAATGCAGCATTATCGGCCTTTTAAGCTCTGCGGCAAGCCTCAGCTGGCTTTCAAAAGCTTTTTCCTGAAGCTCCCTATGCGGCTTAAGGAAATCAAGGCCGGCTTCGCCTATGAATGCCCCGGTTAGGATTAGTTTATGCCGCAGCCGTGCTTCGGCATCTCTGTTAAAATCCGCAGCATGCCATGGATGAATGCCCAGGCATGGAATTATGCCGCAATATTCTGATGCAGCCTGCAATGCGGCCTCCCAGTCATTTTCAGAAGATGAACAGCAAAAGCCGCGCAAGCCGCAATGCTCCTTATTAAAGCTTTTGTCCGCAAATATCTTTTCTGCGGCGGAAATTCCGCCTGGATGAAAATGAGCATCAAACATATCCAATGAAATGATAGCAAATCATAGCCGCCTTGCCGCCTTTTGTATAATTTGTATATAGAAAGGAAACGCAAAGATATGAAGAAAAGAATTTTTTACCATGACACAGATTGCGGCGGAGTAGTTTACCACGGCAATTATCTGAAATACTTTGAAGAAGTAAGAACAGAGTTCTTGGAAAAATTAGGCCTGTCCGTTAAGTTTTTCATGGAAAAGGACATTTACTTTGTAGTGCGCAGCCAAAGCGCTGAATACCGCCGCCCTGCCTTCTATGATGATACGCTTGACGTGAAAACCAGGCTTGAGGAATGCACGCCAATAAAAATGAGCTTTGTTTATGAGATACATAATCAGAAAGGGGATCTCATAACAACAGGAAAAACTCTGCTTGTAAGCATAGGCTCTGACATGAAGATAAAGCCTCTGCCAAAAGACCTTTTTGAAAAAATTAAGGCAACGGTAAGCGATAAATTCTGATAAAAGTTTTCTTGCCTTAATATTTAATAACTGGCATTTTTAGCTGCAGCCTGCCTAAAATTCCATATTTGAAATTTTTCAGTTTTTACGTCATGCTGAATTTTCAGCATCTCTGCGGCTTAAAGAGATCTGAAACAAGTTCAGGACGACGAAGTAATATTTGCATTCTTTATAATTACATTGTATCAATACTTTTCTTTAAACAGAGCCAAAATATTTACAGGCAAATAAGCATCAGTATTTCATGATGAAAGAAGCCGCCATTTTCTCAAATTCCTTCAGATTGCTGTTGGCGAAAACTTTTTCATCAGCCGAATAAAGCAGAACATAAAAGCCTTTTGATGCCGGAATGACATAAAGCTTTTCCTTCTCCCAGGCATCAGCGTTAAGCCTTTTCTCTTTTCTTTCTATCACAAAAGCGTTTTTTCCTGCTATTTTCTGCTTTCGCACCGGCTCATATTTGTCTGTGCTGCTTTCGGTCTCATCAGCATCATTCATGGAATTTACGGTTATAAAGTCTTCGGCATTTTCAAATTCTATATTGCCTGGCGCATAATAATCAGCAAATATGAAACTTGCCAGCTTTCCGCCTTGCGAGCCTAGAGTAAATTCCCTATGATAAACGCCTGTTTCCTTTTCTCTGTCCGCAGATTTTTCAGAAACAGCCCATGCTTCCGGTATCATGCAGGAATATGGCAAATGAATAATTTTTTTATACCCTTTGGCAAGGCCTTTAGCAGCAACTTCGTAAGTTTTTTTTGAGGTTCTCTTATGCGCCGTCTGTCCAGCTGTTTTCGCATTCGTCTTTTCAGCTTTTTTTCCTGGCATATTTTCTAAAGATTGAGATGAATCATCAGCTTTTATTTCATTTTGCCCTACAGGAGAAGCAGAGGCAACAGAGGCAAAGACTGCAAATGAAAACAATATAATGTAAACAGCAATGCAAGGCATAAAATCTCTAAGCGGATTTATCCTAAAAATCATGATTTGCCTCCTTTAACAGCTTTTTTCAAAACCGTGCGGAGCATCATTCTGCGATAATTGCGCCTTGTCTCATCTGCCGCGCGGGAATGAAAATCCATATAGTTTTCCATCTGGCGGAATTGAGAAATCATTTTTTCCAAGCCCTCCTGCTCTATAAAGCGTATGCTGCCTTGAAGCTCATTCACAGGCATGGATTTGGCTTCATCATAAGCATAAATGAAATTATAGCTTTCCTCTTCAAGCTGGGCAGCGGAAAGCGCTGCGCGGCGGGATTTTTCTGCTACAAGCCATGAATATGAGTTTGCAGCCGCAGAGCTTACAGAAGGCAATGCGGAATTTTCCATGCGCACAGTCTTTTCAAATCTTTCCTGCCCGCGCCGGTATGCGGCAGTCATTTCAGCGCAGCGATGCGCATAGGCTGAATAGCCCGCTATGCTCCGATAGCGGTTTTTTGCGGAAGCATCCTTGCGCTGTATTTCTGCAATGAAGAGGGACTGTTCGCCAAGAGCAGTTATTTCATCTTCCTGAGTTCTTGTATTATTATGAATGCCAGCTTTTTCCGCTTCCGCTTCAATGCCGGCAAGGGCAGTCTCATAAACTGCCAATGGCGCCACATAGGCGGCCAGCTCAGAAAGCTGAGCTTTTACAGTCATCACTGATGCGGCAGCATATCCTTTTAGCTTCATGTATTCGCTTATAAGCCCTGAATCTATAATTATTTCGCCATCAGGGCTTCTTGCGGAATAAGAATTTTGCAGAATGCCAATCTTTATTTTTACGCCTTTGCTTAGAGCCTTATTCCCAGCCTCGGCTTTTTTCAGCTCATCGGAAACAGCCGCAGACAACATGACTTCAAATATCTCTCTTTTATCAGCAGGTATCATTTCATCAGGCCTGGCTCCCCGCTCCGCATCTATATAAAGCTTATCTTCAAGACTTGCATTTATGGAGCTGCCGTCAAAATACTTATCCAGCAGCGCCGCCTTGTCAGATAGGGATTTTTGCCGCGATGACAGTTCATTTGCCTGTGCCGATGAAAGAACGCCGGATGCGATGGCTTTTCTTTCCAGCTTTTCAACCCGAACGCCTTTTTCATACTGCTTCTGAACGGAAGAAGAATATTCAAGCAGCCTGGAACCGCAATAAGGCTTGCAGGAATTGTCTTTTGTCATGTCATCAAGGATTATTTTATTTATTATCGCATTGCGCAAAAGCAGATCAAAGGAAAGCCACGAAAAAGTGTCTATGTAAACGGTATTGTCTGCCTGCGGATCTGACATCCATCTGTTTAACTCTGCATTTTCGTCCCTAATGCTATAGTTTTCCCAGGAAATGCCCATGCGCATGGCAGATGTTCCGAAAACCACTTCCCATTTGCGCACTGCTTTTTCGGCAGACTTATATGATTTCTGAGGATATTTTGGGAAAAATGCTTTAAGCCATTCCAGGTATTTTTCAGGCTCAGGGCCAACCCCGCAAGAAGACAGTGTTTTATCCCTGCCAATTCTAGAAATCAGCATCTGATTTAGGGAATTAAAATTGCTATCGTCCCAGTCCATATTTGCGATATAATTCAGCTCTGTTAATGCCTGTGCCTTATATCGCAGGCTTAAATCCCCGCCAGCTTCCGCTTCTTTTTGGACTTTTTTATCCGCAAGATATGTTTTTGCGGCTGAAATGCTGCCTGCTGACATAGCCTTATTCAGCAATTGCGCTGAATTACCTGAAGATAAAACACTATATGTCCGATTGTCAAAACGGGCAGGAATATTTTGAGCATGAAGAAAATGCGGCAAAAATAAAACAGCAATGAATAAAATAAGATTTGGCATAGCAAAAACAGAAACTCCCGAAAAGAATTGCGCTGCTATTTATATTATAGGCCATATATTTCAAAAAGCAAGCCGCAAAAAAGAAAAAGGCCCCGTTTCCGAAGCCTTTTTTTGCATTAAGAGCAAGAAAAGAATCAGTACTTTCCCTTGAAACTTGCGGCTATTTTCTCAAAAGCCTGAAGATTGTTTGGGAAAGACGGCTCTTCTGCCGCATAGCGGATAACATAATATCCCTTTGAAGCAGGAAGAACATACATTTTCTCTTTCTTCATAACATAGGAATCATCCTTGCTGTTCGGATGCAGAAAATGGCGGCAGTTCCTGGCTACCACATAAGCCTTGCGGCCTGCGATTTTTGTTTCCTTCACAGGCTCATATTTTTCCCATTCCACCTGCTGGCCTTTGCGAAGAATATTCTGAGAATTCATATTTATGAACTGCTCATAAGTGGGAATGTCCTCATTGTCCTCCGCAAAATATGAAACATAGATATATGAAGACATTTTCTGTCCGCTTTTAGGAGGGAACATTTTTGCCTCATAAACTTTGTATTCTTCATCTTCTTCCGGATTGGTATTAGCATTCCAGGAAGAAGGCATTTCATAGGAAAACCAGCCATTGCTCACTGTCTTAAAGCCTTTGTTCTGATTATTTGTCACTTTAATAGCGTTTTCCTTAGTATCAGTTTTATTTATTTCAGCCGCAGCTTTTGAAGTCTGGTGTTTTTCAGCAGATTTGTCAATGGCTGCGGAAGCAGGAGAGCCTGAAGCAGCAAGACTCTGTTTCTGGGCAGAGCCTGTGCTGTCTGCCGCACAAGAAGAAATGCTAATTATGGCTGCGGCAATGAAAGAAAAAAACAAAGGTGTTTTCTTCATATTCATAACTCCTTTCAGGGAACAGGAACAAATTCCCTTCTGGCATTCCTTTCAGACTTTTTGCCAGCCGCTGAAAGCATATCGTTATAAGAACTCCTGGTCTTAGCTATGGCTGCGCTGTTATATGCGGAATAGTCATTGCTGGCTATGGATGAGCGCAGTCTTGTCAGTGCTCCTTCCTGAATATCGCGCAATGAAGAAAGTATCTGATCAGGCGACATATTTATAGCTTCATTATATGAAATGAAAGAATATTCCATATCCCTTTCTTCTGCCGTGAGCTTAGAGCGGCGGGCCAGCTCATCATTGATGCCTGCTATAAGGCTTGACGCAGCAGAGCTTATGGTAGGCAGCTCTGAGCAGCCAAGGCGGACATTATCCGCAAACATTTTCTTGCCCTGCGTATATGATGAGGCATTCTCCATGCGCTTTGCTGCATAGTTTGAATAGCTCTCAATTTCGGTGAATGTTTTTGCAAAGGAACTGTCTTTCTGCATTTTCTCGGCAGTGTACAGGGCTTCGGCGGACATGGCATCTATTTCATCTTCCTGGGTGTGCGGCTTGTATGCGCCTTTCTTTTTTGCCCATTTAGCCTGATCGCGATGAGCAGCCTCATAAACAACAGCTGGGGACATGTATCTGGCTATGTCAGCAAGCTGGCTTGCGTCAGACATCACAGAAGATGCTGTATATCCTTTTAAGCGCATATACTGCTGTATGGTTTCTTCATCAAGAACAATTGTGCCATTCTGCTTAAGGCTGGAATAGCCGGAATCGCAATAAGCGATTTCTATTTTCAGCCCGCCATCAAGAGCATGGCGGCCAGCTTCTGTGCCGCTAAGCTCATTGCGTATTGAATTGCCAAGCATGGAAGCAAACACCTGCCTGTTAGATGCGGAAAAAGTTTCTTCAGGCGTAGACTGGCGGTTAGCGTTAATGCTAAGGCGCATGTCATCGCTATGCTTAACATTAGAACCGTCAAAGAATTTATTTAACAGATATGCCTTATCCGAAAGGCTTCTAGCCTTAGCAAGTTCCTTTTTCTGTTTTTTATTAAGCACGCCAGACTCAATAGCCTTATTTATGGCTATAGCCTGCTGCTGCTGAACGGTAATTGACTGGACAACAGAATCATCATAAGCCAATAAGCTGTAATCATTAAAATTGCGGGCCATGTATGTGCCAATTTTTTTAACGGTTGCTTTCCTTTCCTGAATGGACATGACAGCCCACTGGTTTTTTGTAATTGTCAAAGGAACATTATCCCATTCAAAACCTTTTGACGGCACATTCCCAAAAACAGTTTCCCAGTTAAGAATAGCCTGGTTCACCACATAAATGCGCTGTTCGCCCTGTTCCGCGTCATTATATCTTTTGATATATTTTTTCAGCCACGGAATAAGCGTTTCAGGCTGCGGGCCGATGCCGGAACGGGTAAGGGGCTTATCCTTGGCAATGCGTATCATGAGAGCCTTGCTAAGATCCCTATGCTGCTCTATTTTCCATTCCTTATTCATAAGGGCATGCAAATCCTGTATGGCCATAGCCTGGGCCTTAAGAGCAGATCCGTCTGCGGCTGAAGCCGCGGACACTAGGGGAGCATCTTTAAGAAATGCGCTGGCAGCCGCGGGATCACCGGCAAAAATCTTTTCAGCATAAGCTCTGACAGAGGGCAATGCATAAACCGCAAGCTGAGCTTCCTTAGCATTCTGAGAGCTTTGGCTCTGTGCCGGATTTTGAGCTTCTTGCGCATTGACAGGCATTGCGCAAGGCAAGGAAATTGCAAGGACAAGGGCAAATAATTTAAGGATATTCATAATATCACCATCCATTGTCAAGGCGGGACTGTAGTATTTTCCTGATAAATATACTCCAGTCTGTGTCCGCAGAGAATTTAAGAGTTTCATAAGGATTGGCCTCATAGGTAAGGTCTGGCAGATAAATCGCAAGGCCATAATTATCAGGCTCGCTTGAATAATTTCTGATTATCAGAACCTGCTTTATGTAATTCTGCAAATCATCTCCTGCCGCCTTAGCAGCAAGGCTTACTCCGGTCTGCCGGTTAACCACCTGTATCATGTGCACCAAATCCCTTGAGCTGTCAAGGCTGTTCATTCTGGTAACTTCCTTAAGCACAGCGGCCTTGGACACTATTTTGAAATTCTCCGGCTCAGACAGCAAGCCAATCCACTTGTTAAGTTTATTCTTAAACACCGGAAGCTTTGAGACATCTATTGCGGAAAGGGAAGTATCTGATTTGCCGCTATACTGATACCCATAGCCTTCTACAAGCATTGCTCCGAAATCTTTGGCAGACATTCTAGAGCCTGACTCCGCAAGAGCGCGGACCATGCCATAATACGGATAACCGGCTCCAGGGATAGGCTGTTCGGAGCCTATTATGACATCAGCATAATCCTTAAATTCGTATGCTATGGAAGCCATCTGCATAAGGCAGGCATCTGTGGCAAGAACATCAAATTTGCCGAATTGACCTTTAAGCTTTTTCAGCGTGGCGCTGAGATTTTTGAGATTCATCATGCTGCCATGAATATCGTCTGAAGCTATTCCGACTATTCCGCCGCCATGATTCCAAATTATCAGGGCAGTTTTCTTAGCAGGGAAGCGGGATTTAACGCGGCGGACAAAATTTTCCAGAGTCCGCACATTGCCGGTATCCGCATTCTTTGATATTCCTATGACTTTGGAATTCACATTGTCAAAATCATTGTCCGGCTGAACAAGAAGAGTCTTTGTTCCGTCCGCAATCTGAAGAGTGCCAAGGCCGTCTGAGGCAAGTTCGCCATATTCCACAACCATTTTTATGGAAGAGGCTGCGGCGCCAGCTTCATAAAGGCCTTTCTCCATCTGATTCACATTATTGGAGGCGGCTCCAAAAAGGCCCAGATTATTAACGCCAGCTATGTAGACCATAACCAGCCACTCAGCCTGCTGTTCCTTTTCCGCAGGCTTCGGAGCCGAAACCTTAACGGCTGGAACTGAAACAGCCGGGACAGAAGCCTTCGCTGGAGCAGAGACTTTCACGCCGGCTTGGCCAGAAAGCTCGGAAAGAGCTCCTGCATTAACCTGCGCTGCGCTTGCCAGCAAGAAAGAAACGGCGGCTAAAAAAGAAAATGTTTTTCTCATAACAGTCTCCTGAGAAATTATTTGACCATATATGGCCGACAATCCCTCAATTATATTTTGATTAATTATAAAAAAGATAACAAGGGCCGAAAGACCCAAACAGCAATAGGGCGCAAGGGCAATACGCCCCGCGCTTGCGCAAAAAAAGCAAAAAATTTTCTATTATGCCAGGCTATTTAGGAATGCGGCCTGTCTGCCGCAAGCCCTCATAAAGGGCTATGCCGGCAGACGTGGATAAATTTAGCGAGCGCACGCGCTCGGACCACATGGGGATTCTGTACAGGCTGTTTGAATATTTCTCATACATCCAGTCCGGGAAACCGGCTGTCTCCGCGCCAAAAACCAGGCAGGAATCTTCGCGGTAAGGAGCTTCCCAATAGCATTTGCCGCCATGCGTGGAAAAAAACAGCAGCGAAGGATTTTCGGGCAGCGTTTTTAGAAAAGAGTCAAAGTCCGGATATACCGAATATTTCAGGAACTGCCAGTAATCCAGGCCTGAGCGGCGTATTTCCTTATCCGTAAGTTTAAATCCGAGATGCCCGGTAAAAACAAGTTCAGTGCCGGTTGCCACGCAGGTACGGCCTATGTTGCCGGCATTCCAGGGTATGTCAGGGTTCACAAGCACAATTTTCATAATCTGAAATCCTCCGCAAAATTCTCAAACCATATTTCCAGCAGAAGAAGAGCCCACATCTTATAGCCATTGTCCGCATGGCCGGAAGAATGCTCTTCAAGCAGCCTCTCCAAAGCATCCTTCCTAAAAAGGCCGCGCTTTAAAGCCTTATCGGAAAGGCAGGTCTCCGCCCAGCGTTTTTTAAGCCTGCCGCGGAACCACTGGCCAAGCGGTATGCCGAAACCCATTTTGCCCCTGCGGCGGATTTTATCGGGAAGAAGACTGGCAAAGGCTTTTTTCATAAGCCACTTGGTGCCGCCTTCACCATAGCCGCGGATTTTCATTTCTGGCGGCAGCTGCCATGCGAACTCTACAAGTTTGTGATCCAAAAGCGGCGAGCGGGCTTCCAGCGAATTGGCCATTGACGCTATGTCCATTTTAGCCATAAGACAATCAGGCAGCCAGGAATGAAAATCCGCATAAATCATTCGGTCTAGGGCAGAAAGCCCAGTGCATGCCCCGGTTTTTTGGAACAGCCCTGCCATATAATCCTTTGCGCAGCAAAGCCCGCCGGCGGCATCGGCATAAGCCAGAGAGCAAAGCCTTTCAAAATCATCATAGCGGAGGAAAGAACGGGCATACAGATATTTTCCGTCAAGCCCTTTGCATTTTGACATCTGCAGGAATTTCTCAGCCTTCCAAAACAAGCCAAAAGGAGCTTCTTTCGGGAAAGCTGAAAACATTTTTATTGCAAGCTGCTTAAGCGAGGCTGGCAGCCAGGCAAAGAATTTCTGTTCCAGCATCATGGCACGGTATCTGTTATAACCGCCGAAAACCTCATCGCCGCCATCGCCGTTAAGCGCCACCGTAACCTTCCGCTTTGTCTCGCGGGACACAAAATATGAAGGCAGCATGCTCGGATCGGCGAAAGGCTCCCCATAATTGCAGGCAATCCTGTCCAAATCCGCAAGCATGTCATCTTCCACTATAAATTCCGTATGTTCGGTGCCATATTTTTCGGCAATGCTTCGGGCATAATCCAATTCAGAAAATCTTTCTTCCCTGAATCCTATTGAGAAAGTCTTCACAGGCCTGGAACTGTTCCTTGCCATGAGCGCTACCACAACGGAAGAATCCAGCCCGCCGGAAAGAAAAGCTCCGAGAGGGACTTCTGAAACCATCCTTAACTTTACGGATTCCTCGGTAATGCGGAAAAGCTCTGCGGCGGCCTCTTCAGCACCCAGGCTTGTTTTTTTTGCGGCTGGAACAGCCCAATATCTGCTTATGCGAATGTCAGGAGCAGCCCTGCCTTTCTCATCATCAGGCAAAGCAATAAGCATGGAAGCTGGAGGAAGTTTCTTTACGGCTTTGTAAATGCTATATGGGGAAGGCACGCATTGCAAAGAAAGGAACAGATCTAGGGCTTGCATGTCTATTTCCCTGGATATGCCGCCTGCGGACATTAACGATGTAATTTCCGAAGAAAATATTAGCCTTTTTCCGTCGCAGGCATAATAAAGAGGTTTTTTGCCTATTCTGTCGCGAACCAGGAGAAGTTTCTGTTCTTTTAGGTCATAAAGAGCTATAGCGAACATTCCTCGCAGATATTCCGGAAAAGAATTTCCATGCTTCTCATAAAGATGCGCGATTACTTCGGCATCACCGGCGCTGCAGAAAACATGACCTTCGCCAATAAGCTCCTTGCGCAATTCCTGAAAATTATAAATTTCTCCGTTCATTACCACGGCAACTGAACGGTTTTCATTGAAAACAGGCTGATTTCCCCCTGCTATGTCTATTATGGCAAGACGGCGCATTGCCAGTCCTGCGCGGGCACTGATGAAATATCCTTCGTCATCCGGGCCGCGATGAACAAGCCTGGCATTCATAGCCCTTAAGGCTCTTTCGTCAACAGCGCCAAAGGAGAAATTGTAAATGCCGCAGATGCCGCACATGGTTCAAGCCGTTTTTTCCGAATACGCCTGGCTTTCAGAAATGTTTCCAGCCTCAGGAGTCTTTTCTGCCGTACTGCGGGCTTCGCTTTCCGCTATGACGTTCCCATTAGCCTTAGCACGAAAATTCCATGCCTTGCTGACTGAATATCCAAGCCCATAAACAAAAATAAGACCGGTTAAAGTAATTGTTATATATCCGAGTATATGCCCGGCAAATGCCAGAGCAAAAGCCGTGTCCTTGGGAATCCCCCATACTCCCATAACGGCAGCGACTCCGGCCTCATAATTGCCAAAAAATCCCGGCATGGCCGGCACAGAGCAGGCAATTGCGCTGGCAACCGTTATAACCAGGCTATGGGCAATGCCAAGCTCATCCTGCAGGTGAAAAGCATAAATAAGAGCAAAAGGGCTGAGAGAATTTACAAACCACTGTAACATCGCGGCCAGCACGGCAAGGCTGCCTGTCTTCCAGGAGCGGAAAGCCATTGCGCCAATGGAAATCTGCGATACCATCCTGCTTACCGCAGGAAATTTGGCAAAGACCGGAGCAAGCAGCTTCATATGCGCCAGCCTGTCCGAAAAAACTATTGCGCATATTCCCGCCACAACAACAAAAAAAAGCATGGACATGGCAGCTTTATGCTGAAATATTTCGCCTTCTATATTTCCGGACATGCCAATTATTGCCAACAGAAGAACCAAAGCCACAACATCTAGGGCACGCTCCGCGACTATTGTCGCGAAAACAGTGACTACCGGGATGCGAAAAACGCCAGCCCCGGCAGTTCCCCTTAATATTTCTCCAAGGCGGAAAGGCAGGACATTGTTCAAAGCCAGTCCGGCAGCCTCCATGCGGAAGGAATCCCAAAGCCTCACCTTATTCGCAGGGTCAAGCAATATTTTCCATTTAACCCCGCGCATAAATGTTTCAAACAGATTGGTAATAATGACAAGAGCAAGGAAAAAATAATCTGCCTGGCGGCATGCCTCTGAAAGGCGCGAGAAATCCACGCCTTTCAAGGCATAAGCGAATAGCGCTGCGCCAACAAGAACGCCTAGCAGTATAGTCAGCTTAGCTTTCATTATGCCGCATCTATATCTCTTAAGAATGCGTCTTCAGTGCTGTCACGCCCCAGGAACTTGCGCACCTGCCCGGCCTCATCATAACTTCTGCCGGGAGCAAGTATAAGTTCACGGTAACGGCGGCCGGTTTCCTTATTCATAACGCCAGTGTCAAGGAATCTGCCGAACAGATCAACGGAAATTACCCTAGACCACAGATAGCTGTAATATCCGGCTTCATATCCGCCCATTATATGCCCGAAACTGGCTTGCGGATGAGTCCCCTTGCTCATGGGAATAAGGGCAATGCGCTTCATAAGCCTTTCATAAGTCTTGGTGCTGTCAGCAATCTTAGAAGCCGTATGATAAGTCATGTCAAGGATTCCGAAAAGCAGCTGCCGCAGGTAAAACAGCCCGGAATCCATATTTCTCGCGGCTATTATTTTCTTAATGGCATCGTCTGGCAGCTTCTCGGCAGGATTGCGGAAATGGCCAGAAATTTTCTTAAGGACTTCAGGCTGATATGCCCAGTTTTCCAGCATCTGCGAAGGCACTTCCACGAAATCCCTAGAAACGCTTGTTCCGGAGAAAGAGGAATATTTGGCCGTAGTGAAAATATTATGCGTAACATGTCCGAACTCATGAAACAGCGTAACGACATCATCAAATTTAAGCAGCGAAGGCTGGCCTTCCGCAGGCGGCGTGAAATTGGCCACTATGGCAGCGGCTGGAATATTATAAGAGCCGTCCGCAAGCTCCCTTCCGCTGCGTATGCCGAAACAGGCGGCATGTTTGTATTTTCCTTCTCTGGGGAAGAGATCAAAATAGAAATAAGCTGCTATGCTTCCGTCATCATTGCGCACCTCATAAGCACGCACATCCTTATGCCATACCGGAAGCGCCGAAGGAACGAATTTTGCGCCAAGCAGGCTGCCGAAAGTATCAAGCATTCCGCTTAGAACTGTCTCAAGCGGAAAATATTCTTTTATTTTCTCTTCATCTACTGAATACTTAGTCTTTTTAAGCAAATTATTGTAAAAACTAGTTTCCCAGCTATGCAGAATCTTGTCTTTTCCGCCTTTAAGCTGCAGCCTTTCCTTAAGCTCATGACGGCCTTTTGTTTTAAGGCGAAGCCTGAGATTTTCCAAAAAAGTCTTTACTGTTTGAGAATTAGCGGCCATTCTGTCTGAAAGAACATAATCAGCATAGTTCTTATATCCCAACAGCTTAGCTATCTTGCGGCGAAGAACTATGGCTTTCTCAAGAAAGCGCACATTTGGCATACCGCCTCTGTTATTGAACAGAAATTCAAGACGGCGGCGCGCATCCCCATTTTCAGCATTAGCCATGAAAGGCACATAATCAGGATAATCTAGCGTTACGACATATTTGCCGGCATCTGTTTTCTTTAGCCTGGCCTTATAGTCTTCAGGAAGTCCTTTCAGTTCCTCTTCAGAAACCTCCAGAACATCTTTCACTTCGCGCAAATTCTGTGAAAATTTAATCTCTATCTTAACCAGCTCGCGCATCAGTTTTTTTACCATTGCGCGTTTCTTTTCTGGCAGGCCTAAGCCATTGCGAAGGAAACCAAGCATTGTTTTATCCAAAAGGCGCTGATCCGCTTCGTCAAGCTTAACGCCTTTATCAGCAAAATCTTTAAGGGCATTGAAAATGTCTTCCCTGGTATTCAAGTCTATGGCATACTGGCTTATTTCCATTTCCAGGTCCATGCCTGCTTTGCGAAGCGCCTTGTCGCCGCTAGTATAAGCCAGGAACACAGGAATCGTTACTTCTTCCTGAAATATGGCGGAAGCTTCTTCAAAAGCTGCAACCGTATTGGCAAATGAACGCTGATGAGACGGAATGTGTATTATGGCATTAATTTTTTCTTCCATTCCGCTAATTAGTTTTTTTGAAAGTTTTTTTACTTCTTCAGGATTATAATCAAATCTGGGCGCTCCAGGCATAAAGACCTCCATTATGTTTATGATATTTTACAAAATAAATAAAAAAATAATTATTATCGCTAAAAAGCCAAGAACTGGGATTAAACCTTTTTATAACTTTATGAGTAATTATTCCCTGGCCAAGCCATGTGTTTTCGGACAAAAAAAAGGACGGCGAAAAGCCGTCCTTTTTTGCCGAAGATGTGCATTTATTTTGCAGATTCCGTAGCAGGCTCTTCAACTTTTGAGTAAAGGACAACAGCGCTATGCGGCTGAACTGTCACTTCCGAAGGCTTGCCCTGCTCAAAAGTTATAAGTTTCTTATTGAAAAGATCCTTATATGTGCCAGGGGTTATGTCTGCTCCAAGCTTGATTTCATTCTCGCCCTTATTGAGGAAGACAAATACTGTCTGGCCCAAATAATCGCGGCGGAACACATAGCTGTTTCTTGTAGCGGAAATAAATGTCTGGCGGCCCTTCTGCAAAACCTCGTTGCGGTGGCGTATGCGGTTCAGCTTTTTAAGATGTGCGTATATCACGCCTGTTTTAGCGGCCTTTATCCCTTCTTCGCCAAGCATTGCTCTATTGTCAGGTTCATTTCCGCCTACCATCTGGGCTTCTGTTCCATAGTATACGCATGGAATGCCGCGGCTGAGGAAATAGAAATTAAGAGCATCCTTGTACTGCTGTTCATAAGCAGGCGAATCAGGTGAATTGAAACGCGGGCGGTCATGATTATCAAGGTAAGTTACAAGGAAAGTCGGATTTTTATACTTGGAATCATTTTCAAAAATAGCTGTAGCGTCAGCATAATTGCCGCCCTTGAAAATTTTTTCCATGGTTCCATAGTCGCCCAAAGCTGAAAGAGGCATATCCAGGACGCTCATTCCGGATTCAAGGGAATCTCCGTCAGCAAGCCTTGTATAAGAAGCCAGCTTATCATATTCATTATCAGTCCAGACTTCGCCGAATATGAAGAAATTCTTCTTGTTTTTGTGCATTTTTTCTACAAACTTGATCCAAAAATCCTTGTCTACCCATGTAACAGTGTCAAGGCGGAATGCATCCACGCCCATCTTCTGATATTTCTTATATATTTTGGTAAACCATTTAAGCACTTGAGGATTGGAATCATTGAAATCCAAAAGGTCAGCAATCACATTGCCGTCATGGTTAAACCAGTTTCTCTTGTCATTCCAGTAATCATAAGTGCGGCCAAGGCCTTTTACCACGCCGCGCTGATTATACCATTTCACATTGCGGTTAACATCTCCGCCATGGGCATGGTTCACTACCACATCCTGTATAATTTTCATGCCTTTGGCATGCACAGCATCAATCAGATCCTGATATGTGGCGCCCTGGCTTTCAAGATGAGGATCAATCTTGCTGAAATCATAGGCCCAATATCCGTGATATCCTGCCGCATCATAGGTATTGGAAGTATTAATATAGCGGCCTTCCGGCTGTTTCACCGGAGGAGTTATCCATATTGCCGTAAACCCCATGCCCTTAATATAATCAAGATTATCTATAAGGCCTTTGAAGTCTCCGCCCTGATAATAGCGCAGGTTTCCTGGCACAAACTCATCGCCATAAATATTATTGTTTGACGAATCGCCATCCACAAAACGGTCTGTCATCACGAAATATATTGTTTCGCTGCGGAAGTCAGTGCGTTCCGCCTGCTTTTCAGCAGCATAAACGCTGCCTGCCGCAAGCAGGCTTATAGCAAATGCCAATATTGTTTTTTTCATATTGTTCCTCCGCCTCACTTAACGATAACAAAGTCCACGCGCCGATTGCGGGCCCGGCCTTCTTCCGTGGCATTATCAGCAATAGGATTCTCCGAGCCTAATCCAACTACCTCAATATGCCCTGTATACTTATATTTTTTCTTCACAATTTTTTCGGCTTCCTTTGCGCGTTTTTCAGAAAGCTTTTTATTGTATTCTTCCTGGCCAAGATTGTCAGTATAACCTTCAATGCGCAGCGTAGCGCCCGGATGGCGGGAAAGCTCATTCAGCACTGATTCAATATTGTCAGTGGCAACCTTAGAATCATTGAAGTTATAGTTGGCTGCCTCACTCATAGTTACGCGCTTAACAACAACTTCCTGAGGAGCTCCAGGCTCATGATATGCGCCATCTGAATTAGGATGTTCAGGCGCTACCGATTTATTGCAGATAAAGCAGGCGGAAAGTCCTGCCGCACAGATCAGCAAAAGTATGTTTTTCATCAATTTCTCCAGTTCTCCCGCGGAATGAGCTTCTCCGCCAGGCATTTTTTATTATACTGAAATCTTTAAGCCGGAGAGCCATAAGCTCTCCGGCTTCTGTTTATCTTACCACTGATATGAAACGCCCACGTTGCCGAATGCTCCGTAAGCATCGCCGCTGATTGAGCCTTCGGCATTTCCGAAGAGCTTCCAGCTGTCGCTAAGGTTGTAAGTGCCGCCCAATCCTGCGCTGAATACAGTGCAGCCTGTTTCGGCGCTGTATATGTCCATCTCAGTGTTATTTGTGGTTGCAAACTTCATTCCAAGGCGGTTATAGCTGGGGCCAAGGATCTGCTTTACGCCAATATTTGCATACCAGTTTCCGGTCTCAGTCTCTTCGCCAGCGAAGTTCAAGCCGAATCTCACGCGGATATTTTCCATATCAGCATTGTGCACGCGGAGATTGAGGTCTCCTGCTCCGCTTTCCACGAAACTGCCCTGATGACTCAAGGAAATGAGGGCTCCGGCATAAGGAGTGACTTTCACTCCGCCGAATGCGTTCCAGTTGAAGTCATAGCTGGCTTCGGCATCCACTGTGAAGCTATTGCCATGATAAGAGGCTTGAGCAGTCTCCTGCATGAAGTTTATGTTTCTGGTGGCATTGTATTCCTGATAGCCGCCATAGACCATGCCTTTAAATGTCCACTCATCCATCTGATATCCGCCATATACGCCGAGCGTATAATCGTGAATATCCATTCTGTCGCCGTTCATGTCAATGTCGCTGTTGGCTCCGCCCATCATAACGCCAAGGAGAATTCCATTCTCGCTGGAAGAGCGGTCATAACCTGCTATTGTGCCGGTTATGTCATTTGTGAACATGCGGCTATTTCCTGTTCCATAGAACTTGTCATGAGATGTGTAAACATTTGCCCACACTGAGTCATGGCATGTCGGGCAGGATGCCTTAGGATTATCCGCTTTCTGAACAATTCTGTCATATACATGAGCGCTCTTGGCATTGGTCAAAGGCTCAAGAGAAGCATTTGCATAAAGAACGCCAGCCAGGTCAAGGAGTGCCTCCTTGAAGTTCGCATGCGTATTAACTATCTGCTTATCCTCAAGTCCAAGTATATACTCAGCCTGCATAAGCATTGCTTCCATTCCAGCGCCTATGCCGGAACCAAGCTTATAGATATTGTCCATTGCCTTGGCAACTTCCACTCTGTTGTGGCTGCCAATTTCAAGATTGCGAACCTTGCCCTCGAAATCAGCTCCCTTACGGGCGATTGTCAGTGTCACAGCAGTAGGAGAGTAATCCAATGATCCAACAAGGCGTGAACCGTCAACGAAGTCTATTACTCCGCCGTATATACTCTTTACGCTGCCGTCATAATCAAACTCGCCGTTCACAGCAGCGCCTGTAAGCACATCATAAGAGACATTGTTGAGATAGCTGTCGCCAGCCACGGTGCTTATAACCTCCATGCCTGCACCGGAAGCAATGTTTACATTATTGCTTACATTGATAAGGTCAAATGCCGCGGGGCTGACTTCTATTTCAGTCATGCTGCCGCCATTCAGGTTAAGGTCACCGGTAACATTGATTGTGCCAATGCTGTTGCCAGGCGTGAACTTAGCGCCAGACTCTATGGTCATTACGGTGTTGGCAGTTGTATTTCCGCCTATGGTTCCTGTTCCCTGAACTATTGTGCCATTCTTTGCATTAACCGTATCGGCCATTATGTTAGCGCCGTTCAGCGCAACGCGGCCGCTTTCAATGATAAGGGCATCTGCAGCGAAAGGATTGGCATTAATGTCTGTTCTTCCAAGGCTGCCAAGCTCATGATTAATTATCACTGTGCCGTTTCCGCTTATCGCATTAAGGTTCACAAGAGCATCAGAATCCCGGAATTCCACAGCAGAACCTGCAAGCAGGTTAACAGTGCCATTGATATTGCCAGTGTTACCTATGAGTTTGCCATCAAGTATATTGGTGTTCTCATAAGTATTTACTCCGGCATTCTGAGTCAGGGTAAGAGTTCCGGCTCCATCTTTGGTAAAGTCAACGCCAGTGAATCCGAGTTTATCTATATCCCCGGAGAGAGTGACATCATTGTCATTCTCAACGATAATATCAATATTGTTTCCATTGGCATACATATCGTTAGATATGTCAGCTTTGCCAGCTACAACAAGACTGCTGCCGTTCTCAAGGAAGTATATGTCAGCATAACCAAGGTTATCTTCATTGTTAACTATAAGCTGTGTTGGCGCTACGCCTATATCGCCGATACCTATGTCTCCGAAGAACAGAGTGTTATTGCCAGTCATATAGGTATTTGCGGCAACTTCCACTGCTGAACCGGAACCTATCGCCGCGCGTATGTCATAGGATGCAACACCAAACGGATTTGGCTCATTTGTAAACCTAAGCACAGATCCATCAAGGCTTACATAGTCCGAAACGCTTATTGCTGATGCTGAGGTATTAAGCTGTGCATTGGTAAGCACAATTCTGTCAGCCTCCATCGTTCCGGAGCCAGCGGCATTTTCCGCAGTTGCGCCAGTCACCGATATCTCATCAGCTTTTATGACATTGTGGTTATCAACATCTCCTGTTGCAGAGAAGGACTCGGCAGTCAGGGAACCGTTATTGGTAAGCGTGTTGGTATTTGCTATGCTGTTCTGCGTTATTACTGTAGATGAAGAAACAGTGGATACCGCTGAGAATACCAGGCTGCCATTGCCAGCGATTTCAGCTATGCCCGCTGTGTTCTGGCCGGCGCTGGCAAATTCCAGCCTGCCATCGTTTACAATGCTATCCGCAGTTATGCCTGAAGCATTAGCAGTTACAGATGACACTGAAGCTATGTTAATATTCTGCTGGGCAACAGTAGCGCCAGTAAGATCAAGGGACATATCTTCTATGAGAAGCGTGCCAGTGCCGGTTATATTATCAGCATAAGCATTGCCATTGCCCTTAAAGGTAAGCAGACCGTCATTCGCGATATCGCCTGACACACTGCCAGCGGCTGTCACAAACTGGGCTGTTGCCGAGTTATTGATCTGACCGGAAACAGTTATGTTTCCTGTTCCGGCATTCTCCATATAGCCGATATTATTGATGTCCGAAGCGGTTATCGTTGAATAGTTGACAAGGCTGTTGTTTACATCAATGACATTCTGTGTAATATCCGCCCGGTTAACAAGAGCTCCGCTTACGAGGAGATTTCCTGTTGCGCCAGTAATGGAATTATCATTTATGCCGCCAGTAAACTCAAGGCTGGCGTTATTGGCAATAGCAGAATCTATAATGTCAGAGGCATTTGTAGTAAGCGTGCCATTATTTGTTATGCCGTTCTCTGCGGAGATCTTGCCGTTATTGTCAACGTCAGCACCTGCGTTTATAACAAGGGTATCAGCTGTAAAAGAGCCGTCATTAACTATTGAGGCTGCGCTGCTTACTGTTACTGAATTGGCAGCAGTGAAATAGCCTGTATTGTTCATTATGACAGCATCTGTGCCATTGCCTATAGTAGCATCATTTCCTACATTGAATATGCTGCTATTGGAAACATTGCCATTCGCAACAAGGTCATTAGTCACATTCACATTAGTATTGTTCACAAATACTGCAGAAGATGACACATTAATGTCATTCTGTTCTATTGTGCCTGTGTTAAGAACCGTTCCGGCAGTAACATTCAGCGTGCCAGTACCGCTTATTGAATTGCCGGTTACGCCTTCAGAGAAATTGAGCGTGCCTGCATTCACTATAGCGGCATTGATATTGCTTGCGCCTGTGTTAATAGTGCCTGCCGCAGCGACATTAATTATGCCGGCATTGATAATGCCGTCATTGTCAATAATGCCTGCGACATTAATGGCATTTCCAGCTTCCAGCCTGCCTGTGTTTGTAATTGTACCAGCAGTCTGGTCTATATTGTTAGAAGCAATCATCACACTGGCATTGCTAAGGTCTGCACTTATGTCAATGTTTTCCTGAGACACTGATCTCTGATTATCAAGAGAAGCAGTTATGGAAAGGTCGCCATTGCCGGTGATGACATTATTGTTCGTCTGGCCCGCCGCATTAAATATAAGCGTTCCATTATTTGCGAATACAGAAGCAGAGACATCATCAGCTGATGTTGTCAGGCTGCTTCCAGCCGTAATTTCAATGCTGCGCTGGGTCATGCTGCTTGCATTAACCACAGCTCCGGTTATCTCAGTTGTACCGCTGCCATCAACAGCCACGGTAAGCGTGCCGCCTGTAAGGTCAAGAGTTCCTTTATTGGTAATGCCTTCGGTGGCAGTGCCAGCTGCAATGTTATTGGCATCTGTTTCCAGATAGCCATCTTTCGTGATGTCTATATGCTGGCTGATAGTGCCTTCGTTCTCAACAGCTCCGGTTATCTTGAGATTTCCGCCGGCAGCGCCGTCATTGATGTTCATCGCAGCATCAATAGTGCCGCCAGTAAGAACCAGTTCTCCATCATTGTTTACATTGTTAGCGATAAGATAATCAGCATTTGTTGTAAGCGAAGAAGCTGCTGCAAGATTCACAGCATCCTGTTGGATTATCATGTCATCCGCATTGTTGATTTTGCCATTTATGTTAAGCACGCCAGTGGGAACAGCCTGATCATCATAAATGTTCCCAGCAAGATTTCCATTGCCTGTGAGAGTCATTGATGAGGTATTATTGGTATTCTCAACATTGTACTTGTTCACATTAGTGGAGAGAGCTCCGGTATTGTCAAGTCCGCTGGCATTTATATAACCATTGTTAAGAATTGTTCCGGCATTTGTTATTTCCTCTGCTGAAACAGTCTTTGTATTGGTGAAAGTTCCAGAAACAATATTTAAGCTGTCCTGGGTAATATTGGCGTTATTAGTAATGTCTCCGCTTGTATTAAGCGATCCGGTGCCTTCAATTCTGTTGGCATTTGTGCCATCAGCATTGAATGTCAGGCTGCCATTATTGGTTATGACATGGTTAACAGTTGTTATGTCATCCGCATCACCAGTGAATGAAGCTCCTGAATTAATTGTAAGCGCAGACTGATTAATAGCCGCTCCCGCATTATTGGTAACATCACCGGTAATAAGCATATCGCCTGTGCCAGCAATGTTATTCGCATTTGTGCCGCCAGTGAATTCCAATGTGCCGTTGTTGTCTATTGCAGCAGCTGAAAGGGCTGAAGCATCGCTGGTCAGTGTTCCGGCATTCACTATATTGCCTGTCGCGGTGATTGTGCCGACATTTACTACGCTGCCGGTATTGTTCACATCGCCTGCCGCTGTTATCGCGCCGGCATTGTTGAACACGCCAGTGTTGTTTACGTCATTCTGCGCTATTGAACCGGTG
>JAILAB010000026.1 GCA_024681855.1 Elusimicrobiales bacterium | reverse complement strand
ATACACCGCACCAGTCTCGGCTGCTATGAGCGCACGCTCGCATATATGATTGAGCATTTCGCCGGGGCCATGCCATTATGGGTTGCTCCTGAACAGGTGCGCGTTCTGCCTGTTACCGAAAGGGCTCTGGATTATGCGGCTGAAACAGCTGCTGCGCTGCGCAAGGCCGGATTCCGTGTTGAAACAGATGAAAGCGGCAATAAGCTCGGTTATAAGATACGCGCTGCCCAGACGGAAAAGGTTCCGTATATGGTAATTCTTGGCGATAAGGACATGGAAAACAATACAGTTTCCGTGCGCCATCGCACAGGAAAGGATCTCGGAGCTATGCCGATTGAGAATTTCCTTGCCCTTCTCAAAGAGGAAGAAAGCAGCAAGGCCGCTAAATGATAATCCGAGCGGCAGTTTTGGCATAAAACTATGCCAGACGAAAGAGCCGGGCTTATGCCCGGCTCTTTTTATTGTTAATTTTTAGGGAAAGTTTTAAGCTTAAATTTCCCCATTGGCTTCAGCTTCTGCTGCAATGGCTGCCTTCTTCTTATCCATAAAATGCTTTACGATAAAGAATATTACGAATAGCGTAAGCAGAATAGGAGTTGAATACAGATATTCAGCATGGCTGTATTTTGTGAGTGTGTCAAAGCGGCCATACAGTAGAGAGAAACGCGCCATAACGGTATTTCCGAATGCCGCTCCGAAATAGGCCATAAGCACATAAATGCCAACATTGGAAACCTTTTTCACTGCCCCCTTGCTTTCCACTGAGAAGAAGAAATAAGTGAGCACGCAAAGTACGGCTATGAGTATGAATATCATGTTGAATACATCCATTCCGCCTACATTCGCTATATTTGCGAATGGCTTGGCTGTGCCGAGTATCTGCGTGAGCAAGTCTGTGTTTATGGTCATTGGTATTGCGAGACCGCAGGAATAACCTATTGTGAATGTGAGCGTGTAGCGGCTAAGCCATGACAGCTTAGGCACCAGCTGTGAGAGCAAAAGCAGGCCCATGATTGAAGGTATTATAACTATATAATTGCCATCTTTAAGCGGTTCCCATACCAGCGGAGTCCATACCTGGAAGAAGTATAGGGAAACATAATAGCCCATGCCCACGCCAACATAAAGGTTTTCGGTTATTTTGAACAGGGGATTGTCCTTATACAGGAAACTGAATATTCCAAGCGTTAAGAAGCCTGTTACCCATGCGCCTAATACTAATAATGAATGTGGCATCGTCAATCCTCCTTGTGCGGCATAAATTTGCCGAAGAATATCGCCAGATTGGAAAGAACTGCGATAAGGAATACCAGCATATGCGGCCAGTTGAGAACATTGAGGCTTTTTGTTGCATCGCCAGTTTCCAGTTCATAGTTGTCATGCAGCATGGCTTCATATTCCGCAGCCCCGCGCATTCCGCCGAGCAGTCCTTTCAGCTGTCCTGTCTGCACATAAGGACTGTAACTTAGTTGCGTTATGGCAGTTGTGCCTCCAAGAACAGGCAGATGATATTTATCGCCAACATAATATATCCATGAAGTGAACAGCGTAGTTCCGCTTATCTCAATGGCAAGAGCCATGTCTTTATAGTTTTTAATGCCTTTCATTATCGGCATTTTATTGAGCTGAGCTCCCTCAGCGTCATCAGGATATTGCGCATATACATCCGTAGCCAGTTGTGTTACAGTAGCCAAAAATACTGCGCGATAAGGTAACATAACTATGTCTTTGCCGTATTTTTTCTCTGGGAAGGTTTGGAGTATTGAGTCTTTGAATTCTGTCATTATGCCAGGAGCCCCAGGATTGAATGTGGTAAGGGCAACCCGGAGATTCTTTTTCATCAGGTGCTTGCAAAGCGCAAGTGCCTGCGGATAAAGTTCCGGGCGAGTGCCTGGGTCAAAGTCCAGAGACAGCAGCACAAAGGAATTTTCAGGAAGAGTGTCTATAAAGTCATAGGCTTTCTTCACTGGAGATGAAATGGATTTCATTTCCATGTTTGAAGGCTTGATGATAGGAATTAGAATTACTATCGTAAGGAACAGGAACAGCCAGCGGCGGTCCATTTTTGTTAGGAATGTGAGCAAACGCTTCATTATGAGTCCCTCCCCAGGTAGCTTCTTTCAATGGTGAAGATCATCTTAAGACAGGTTACAACGCTGCCTACGGCAAGACCTATCATGATTCCGCGCTTAGCGGATACGGATACAACCGACATCAGCCAGTCTGTCAGATCGGCTATGTGCAGGCCTGTCCAGCAGCCTATTAGCGTTTCCCATACTGCCTGGCCAGCAGGCACATTGCCCAGTACCAGAATCAGCGCACAGATGAAAAGCACGAATGCCTGCGCTGATTTCACACGGAAGGAGCGGTATACTGTTGATATTATATAGAATGCCAGCACGGAGAACATTGTGGCTGACAGAGGCTGGAAAAGAAACTGGTATGCCCAGCCGTATGAGGTCATTATACCGTCTATGGACTGTTTTCCATGGCTGAAGCATGCTGGAATGAAAACCAGGAAAAAGCCTAAGAACATGAATATGCTGTAACCCCAGCCTTCCGCCTGCTTTGCTATTTTCTTTCCATGCGACATAAAAAGGCTAACAAAGCCTACAAGAATTGCATATGAGTAAATAATGCTCAGCCATGAGTTCATTCCGTCTAAGTATGTTTGAGCAGATCGGTGCGGAATGAAGTATGTTGACAGCGTTATAATGCCTACCGTTACAACGATGCAAAGGGGAATATAAGTTTTTATGAATTTCATATCAATACCCCGTTAGAATGTCAAGAACGCCTTTCTGCAGGGCCATATTTCCAGTTTTCACTGATATAAGCACCAGAATTACGGCGGTTATGGCAAGAACCATGAATAGCACCTTGCCGAAGTCCTGCACTTTAAGAGCGCTAACCAGCAAAGGATCTTTAGAAAGATATGCCCCTGCTGCGTAAAGTTCTTCGCCTATTAATGTGTAGTCACAGGAAGTGAAGAAGAACGGAAGCTGGTCTTCTGAGTCTGTTCCGGCTACCTGTATGGCTCCTACAGTTGTTCCAACTTCAGACATGAGCAGGGCTTCCGCTGCGAAAGAACCCATATAAAAACATGCTGCTGGTTTTTCGCGCGTTATAATTGCTTCCACGCCTGTGGCATAAGCAAATTGGTCAGGGTTAAGGAAGAAGTTTGAATCTTCCTTGTAAGAGTCGGAGCGTCCTGCTTCAGCATATGCCTCTTTTGTTACTGCGCGGCATACGGACATAGTAAGGAACTGCTTATGCGGCACTACAAGGCCGCAGTCGTATGCTGCCACTTTCTTTGCCACTTCTCCAAGAACGAATACTGAAGCTATTGTTGATATGGCTTCAATGTCATAAAGTCCTGTTGTATAGAATATGGGCTTGCCCATTTCTGTTGCGCGGCCAACAGCTTCTTCTATTGCGTCAAGACCGTTTATGCGACGTATGAAAGATTGGCCTTTCTTTGCCCTTGAAAGCGAATAAAGAAAAACGCCTATTATAAGGAAAGTCATGAAAAGAGTGTTTATTCGGTCTGCGCGGAACCAGTTGCTCTTCACAAAAACTTTAAGCTCTTCAGATGTTTCTATTACCTTGCCTTTCTTAAGCGCTTCTGCCTTGCAGTATACATAATGGTCTGTTTTTTGCAGCTTCTCTTCAGCCTCTTTTTTTAATTTTGAGGATTCACGCCTAAAGGCATTTGCCAAATTCTCTGATTGTTCGAAAAGCTCAGGATTTGACGTTTTAAGGCTTTCAGAGTCCTTTATAAGCTGTGAAGAAATAGCGCTTAGCCTTTCCGCTTCAGCCAGCATCTCATCTGCGCCCTCAGGCTTAAGAAGTTCGCTGTTTATTTTTGAAGCAAATTGCTTTTCGCTTTTTTTCCACATCCAATAAGGAAGCTTTATATTGTTTGCCGTTGCTGTTTTGTCAGCTGCCGAGAATTCAGCTGTCTTTACCCATGATTTTTTATTTTGAGGATCTGCTGAAGCATAAATCCTATATGTAATGTCTTCAGGGGCGTTCTCGGGAACATCCCAGGTTAGCACGGCAACGCCGCCGGCATCTCCCGGCATGTCTTCTGCGGCAATGTTCTGCAGATAGGAGACTTTATCGGTGTTTCCTGCTGCAAAAAGCGCAGCGGGCAGAAGCATTGCAGCCATTGAAAGAACTGCTAGCCAATTTTTTTTCATATAAGGATAATTTAATATATTTATTGTAAGGCCCGCAATAAAAATTTTTTCTTTTACGCTGCCGGAATATCAGAAATTAGTGCTGTATAAAACAGATGTAAATAAAAAAGGCACTTTTAAGTGCCTTTTTTATTTGCTTGTTAAGTTTTTATTATTTATCTGTTTTAGCTTTTGTTTTTTCCTCTGGCTTGCCGCCTTTGGTCTTTGCTTTTTCCGCTCCATTTTGAGCTTTGCCGCTTTTTGCTGCTGCATTGTCCTTGGCACTGCCTTTTGAGGAATTTCTAAAGGCTTTAAGTTCGCTCTGAACTTTCTCCAGCAGTTCTTTTGAATAAAGCTTGCCGGTAAGCTCGCTCCTTGCCTTGTCTCCTGCGGCCTCAAAACCTTTTATTGCTTCCTTGCTTTCTGGCTTAATAAAGGTTAAGGTCTTCTCTAATATTTTTAGCGATTCATCATTGTCCTTGCGGCTTTGCTCGGTAAGCTTGCGGAAATGCTTTTTTCCTTCTTCCAGCAGTATTTTTTGGTCTGCTTCTTCCAGTTTGTCAAATATGTTTTTTGATATTACCACAGCCCCTGCGGAAGTGGTAAGCGGCATGGTGAGCATATATTTCATCTTGGTGTTCCATTGCAATGCCATTGCCGAGAGGGGGGAAGCGTATACGGCATTTATCATGCCGGTCTGCAATGAGGACATTACATCTGTAACGGAAAGAGGAATGGGTTTTATATCCAGCGCAGTAAATGCAGCTTCTGCCGTGGGGTCCCCTTCCCAAAGCCACATCTTTACTTTTTTGAAGTCTTCCTTCTTTGCTATGGGCTCATTTGAAAATATTGTTACTATGCCTACTTCTGCCCAGCCTAAAAGCACATAACCCTTTTCTTCAAAAATCTGGCGGAAATCCTTGTCCATAACATTATAGATATGGTCAATTTCCTTTGTGTTTTTGAAAAGGAAAGGAGTATCCAGCAGTCGTATTGGAGAGGCTATTTCGCCTATGCCTACGCCGGTTATGCCTGCTCCATGAAGCTGGCCAAGACGCATTTTGCGCACTACGTCTTTTTCATCGCCTTGCGTGCCGCCGGGGTATATGCGGAATTTCAGCCTGCCTTCTGTTTTAGCCTCAACTTCTTTTGAAAATTCACGCATGGCATTCATCCAGGTAGTGCCTTCCGGTGCAAGCGTCGCAAACTTAATTGTTTTAGGCGCTGCGTATGCGCTTGCGGCTATGAACATCGCTGCGCAAGCCATTGCCGCCATGCGGAAAAAAACAGCCGTCTTTTTTGCTATGCCTGATTTAGAAAATATCATCTTTTGCCTCCTGAAGCTTTCTGGCCTTTATTTTAGCTGCCTCATTAGCAAGGCGTTCAGGCCCTTCTTCCAGATTTGCTTCATCTATTTCTTTCAGCAGCCTGTCAAAAAGCTCCTCGTCCAGGTCTGCCGCCGCTGCCATTTTGGCATACTCATACTTAGTCATAAGGAACTTTGCGCCTTGGCCTGTAAGAGCCTTTTCAAAGAACTGCTTCGCTTTAACCGGGTCGCCTCCGAACATCTTTGGCCTTAGGGCATAAAAAGCTCCTTTTAATATATACGCGCCATTATAGTAATAAATTGCATCCAGCTCTTCAATCCTGTTTATGGCAGGCTCCAGAGAAGGCAGCTCCGCTATGGCCGCAGGACGATGTTTGTTAAGGTTAAGATAAGAGGCTTTGCAGAATGTGTGCCAGAACAGCGCCGGTACATCTTTCTTTTTTAATTTGGAAAGCTCTTTTCCCCCGAGGGCTTTTTCGGCATAGTCTTGGCCTTTTTTGTAGAAGCTGGAAGCCCTTTCCTTATTTTCATCTTCTATGAACATAAGAGAATACCCGCAGAAGCCCATGGCTGCATTAGTGAGCAGAGTTTTATTGTTTGGGTCGCTTGCTATGAGTATTTCCATTAGCTGCAGATTTGATGGCAGGGCGGCGCGCGCATATTCCACATCGCTCTGCGAAAATATCGTGTCAAGGCCGTCATTTACTAGTCCGGCAGTAACACGGGCGGCTGTGCGGTTAAGCGAACAGCCGCCCATAATTGCGGCAATAGCCGCAGCTGCTATGAGTCTAAGTATCACAGGCGCGCCTTTGCTAGCGGGGCAATCTGCTTTATAAGCGCCGCCTGTTCCTTTTGAAAAGTCTCCGCATTCGCGCCATATCTGTATGTCCAGTTATGGTCTCCTACGGAATTAGGCAGATTTATTCTGGTATCTTCGCCAGTAAGGTCTTGTATTGGCACTACTGCCAGCTTTGAAGATCCTTCAAACAGCTTCTTAAGGATTTTTTCCTTAGCTTTCATGTATGTGGACGGAACTCTGGAATTTTTGCCGGCAGCCATTGTCCAAAGGGCCTTGCGCTCTTTAATATTAGCTTTTGTTTTCCACCATTCAGCCATGGTTTCCATGTCATGCGTTGAGGTTGTGGCGATGCTTATGGGGAAATAGTCCTTAGGGTCAGTGAATATTCCTTTTTTCTGCTCCCAGCGTATTATCTTATATCCTGGAATTTGCAGAGCTGCGAGGACTTCTCCGACATATGGCGGAATTACGCCCAGGTCTTCTGCAACAGGCAGCATTTCGCTTGCCTCTGAAACGGCCACTAGAAAATCATGGCCGCGCTTTCGCTGCGCCGCGGGATCCAGTATGTCAAAGTTCGCCTTTATGTTTTTGTCAAAAGGAATTACCCAGGTTCTGAAAAAGCCGACCATGTGGTCTACGCGGAAGAAATCATAGAATGATGCGGCATGCTTTACCTTGGAGCGCCACCAGCTGAATCCATTGCCCTGCTGTGCTTGCCAATTGTATGCGGGCAGTCCCCAATGCTGGCCATCTGCGCTGAAAGCATCCGGAGGCGCTCCGGCTTCCTTTGTAAGGTCAAACTCTTCCCTGCGGCTCCATATATCCGCGCTTTCCTGATTTACCATGAAAGGGAGATCCCCGAGTATGCGCACTCCGCATTCCCTGGCTTTTGCGCGGGCATCCGCCCACTGGCGGCACAAGCACCACTGCATGTACTTAAAATAGGTTACTTGCATCCATTCCCTGTTGTTCATGTCTGTGAGCGCGCCTTTGTCCCTGTCTCTGAACCAGGGTTCCCACTGTGTCCAGGAAGCCCACTTGTAATTGTCTTTCAGGTGGCGGAACTGTGCATAGTCATCAAGCCAAGAGGCATTTTCTTCGCAGTATTTCTGGAAATTATGCCAAAGCTCCGTATTATTGTCAATGTGAACGCCCTTAAATGCTTCAAAAACTTTCCACATCATCGTGAATTTAAGAAAACGCACTTCCTCGTACTTTACTTTGTCAGAAGCTCTTAGCGCAGCAAGTTTTTCCTGGAAAGGCTGCGAGGCTATCTCATCGCGAAGCCATGGGAAATCCTTCATTTCAGGAAGGTCCTCTATGGAAATATAAATTGGGTCTATGGCAAAAGCCGAAAGCGCGGTATAAGGGCAGTTCACTCCAGCCGGCATTTCATTCATAGGCAGAACCTGGAGCAAATTCAGATTCATTGCTTTCAGGTTGGGAAACCAGCGTTCCATAGTCTTAATATCGCCTATGCCCCAGTCTTTTTCTGAGCGCATAGAGAAAACCGGGAAAAGCGTTCCCGCATGTTTTGTTCTTAAAAGATCGTGCATTGTCTTTTTCCTCTTTAAATATTCAATATGTAAGTATAAACCCGGCAGCTCTGTATCTTATTCTTTATAAGCCTCTTTCAGCAAAAGCTTTTATGTTTTTCAATGTTTTTATAAATTTCATATTGCAAGCTGAAAATCAGAATTTTGCTTAGGTTTCTTGGCTTGCGGTCTTTTTTTAACATAAATGGCGGCTGGAAGAGATTTTTATCTGCCGGGGGGCGGTTCAGAAGCGTACAGCTATGGCTTCAATTTCCACCATAGCCCCTTTTGGCAAGGCCTTCACTTCATAAGCCGCGCGGGCTGGAGCAGCTTTATTAAAAAATTTTGCATAAGTTTCATTCATCTCGCCGAATTTGGAAAGATCCGTCATTAACACGGTTGTTTTCATTACATTGTCCATGGTAAGGCCCGCTTTAGCTAGTATTGCCTCTATGTTTTTAAGGCTGGCCTCTGTCTGCGCTTTAACATCTGCCGGAGCCATTGCCCCTGTCTTAGCGTTAATTGGCAGCTGGCCGGATATGAAAATAAAACCGTTAGCTTCTGTTGCCTGTGAATAAGGCCCTATAGCTGCTGGCGCATTTTCAGTGATTATGATGTTTTTCATGTCTGCTCCTTGTTATGCGGCTGCTGCTTAGTATAAAGCAAATCAGCAATGCCGCCTGCATATAATATATTAGCATATATATAAATTACTGTTTTGCGGACTATTTTATTGAAGCGCATTTTAATGCTTTGCAAAAGGCATTAACAGTTCTGCTGGCCGTATTTTGTCTGAAACTTTGCTTGATGTGTTTTTTGCCATTTGGCCGATTTTACGATTTTTTTCATGTTTTTTGCTTTTTTATGTTTTTTTGCAGAAATTCTTGCCATATCTGCAATTATCTTTAGGCTTTGTTAAAATATTGATACGGTATGCTTTATGAATTGGATACAATGGATTTTTTCTGTTGTTATTTGTTATGCTTTTCCCTAATTTCTCGCAGCGGCAG
>JAILAB010000001.1 GCA_024681855.1 Elusimicrobiales bacterium | reverse complement strand
AATTTCACTGCTTATCATTCAGTGCCATATACCGGACAGTTGCCTAATTTTTATTTTTTTGATATTGCGAAAGCGCGTTTTTTTGTTCTTGATACAACCTCATACGATGGCGTGCAGTCTGCTCCAAAATTAAACAGGGGCTCAAAGCAATATGCCTGGCTTGAAAGATACCTTGCCAATGCTAACAAGAAAGATGCCACAGGGCGTCCAGAGATAACATGGAAATTTGTAGTTATGAATATGCCAATGTATTCAAGCGGTCCGCAGCAGCCTGATCCTGAAATGGTTGAAGCTTTGGAGCCTCTTTTTACAAGGTATGGTGTAGATGTCGTGTTTCAGGGCAAAAACCGCCATTATGAGCGCACCGCATTGGTTAAGGAAGGCCAGCCCGATGATTCCGGCGTTATTTATATTACTCTTGGAGGCGGCGGCAGGCCTCTTCAGCCTAAAGCCCATGATTTTGAATGGACTGAAACTTTTTCCGTGAAGAACCATTTTGCCGTTGTTACCGTTAAAGATAAGACCTTGGATCTTAGCGTATATGATGACAATGCTGAGGTTATAGACGCCTTTGAGCTGCAGAAATAATAAGACACTCACGTGGTAATGCGGAAATAAAATGCCGGGTAATGGGGAAGATAAAATCGGCGGGGCAGGAGCTGTAACAGCTGTAGAAATTTCCAGGGCCATAAGGCAGGGAAAATGGCTTGATATTCTTTACCTGAACAGGAAGGGAGAGAAAACCCATTTCCTTTTTGCCGTGCATGATATTAATATTGAAAATAAAATATTGCGCGGCAACTGCTGCAATCCTTATCTTGCCGGTTTTACGGATCCGGTGAAAAAAGGTATAAGGATAGATTTTAACCGTTTTATTTCCGCTAATGTTATTGAAGATATATCATACGATGTTCCTCCGTCGCTGATAAAAAAACTGGAAAACTGTACGGCAGAGCAGGACTGGCTGCGTTTTAATGAGATAGATAACAATATTTTTCTTTTCCTTGAAAAATGTGTGCAGTATGATACAGACCCGGCTGTGCGTAAGTTTGAAATGCTGGAAGGTATAGACGCAGACAGCTTTGCGAAAAACGGCACTGCCGCAATAACGGAAAAACAGGCTCTGCTGCTGGCCAAAGAAATATGCAGCTGGCAGAAAGATCTGCGTTCTGAAAACAGGCTGCTGAGAATGGCATTCAATGAACTCTCTGTAAAACAGGGCGAGGCAAATTTTCCAATAGTTTACCGGGAGGTGGAACTTGATCTTGATGGGCCATCTTTGAGACTTGGCAGAAAAATGCAGTTTTCAAAATCATATCTTCTGGCAAAAAGCAGATGCTCAAATGGTGAGGATACGATTGATTTCAGTCCGGAAGATTTTATAAAGGAATATGAGAAAAACCGGGAAGAATGTATTGAGGAAATAAGGGGAAATCTGCGTCATGGCTGCGCAATAAATACAAATCCTGAATTCATGCAGCTTATGTCCGGTTTCAATGTGCATTTTCAGCAGGTACGTATCGCGGCAATGGAAATGATACGTACAAAAACGCTTCCTGACCCGGTAAAAGCGTATCTCGGAATGAATACTGTTCACGTGGGAGGCCGCCGCAGCGCCGCTATTGTTACATACGACAGCAGAACAAATATAGACCAGGTGCGTGCGGTTTTCAATGCCATGCGGGAGAATATAACTTATGTTGAAGGCCCTCCCGGAACAGGCAAGACACAGACCATACTGAATGTGATTTTTTCCCTTTTCTTTGCCGGAAAGACCTGCCTTGTATGTTCGAACAATAATCTGCCGATAGACGGCATAATACGGAAACTTACGCTTGATCTGCCTGAATGCCGCGGAAAGAAAATACTTTTCCCTTTCCTGCGCGTAGGAAACAATGATGTAATAATACAGACAATAAGGAATATACGCTCCCTGTATGAGCAGGCTGTTTCCATAAAACCTCCTGATGACGCCATAATCAGGAAACAGCATGACTCCGTAAGGGAGATAAACAGGGCTATTGGTGAGGCATTGCAGTCTTATGAGCAGGAAATATTATTGCGTGAAAAGGCAGACTCACTTAAAAACTGGATGATGTCTTCCAGGGAAAATACTTCATTTTCGGCATATCTGGGCAGACATATAAAGGAACTGGAAGACAGGCTTGCCGGAATGAGGAAAGTAACCAATGAAACCATACAGCAGCTTTGCATAAACGGTTCTGAAAATCCCGGATTTATAAATTTTCTGTATTACAGCTCCGTAATGCGGCTGCAGAATCTGAAAAGAACAGAGTACCGGGCATTTACGGATATTCTGAATGAAGAAAATATGGAAAAAGCCGCAAAGGCTTTCAGAAAATATATTGCCAATGACGGAAATGTCAGCCTGCTGCTGAAGGTGTTCCCTATATGGTTCAGTACTAATATCTCGGCGGAAAAAATAGGCAGCCCTGCTCCAGTGTTTGATATGTGTATAATGGATGAGGCCGGACAATGTGACATAGCACGGTCGCTTATACCTATGATCCGGGCGGAACGGCTTCTCATGTGCGGTGATACCAAACAGCTTGGTCCTATAATTCTTCTTGATGAAAAAAAGCACAGATTCCTGCACGAGAAATACGCAATCAGCAAACCGCAGATATATGATTATACTCATAATTCAATAATGTCGCTTATGATGTCTGCTGACTGTATTTCAAAAAGAATTCTGCTTAGCTATCATTACCGCTGCGCTGCGGACATAATAAGGTTTTCAAACGAGTATTATTATAAAAAGCTGCTCAGGCTTGAAAATAAAAGCAGAGGCGGTGTTTTCTTTGCCGATGTGCATAATGTAAAGGGCAGCCGCAGGAACAGTTATTATGATGAGGCCGCTTCTGTAGTGTCGCTTATAAAGACAGGACGCTTTGATGGGCAGAATATTGCCATTGTTACTCCTTTCAACAATCAGGCATGGCTTATAAACGCCATGCTTGAAAAGGAAAATATAAAAAACGCAAAAGCGGGTACAATCCATAAGGTTCAGGGACAGGAATATGATACCGTCATACTTTCTACGGCCATAGCGGACAGCACAAGAAAGAAGACTTTTGACTGGGTGAAGAATAGTCATGAGCTTATAAACGTAGCCGTAACAAGAGCAAAAAGGAATTTTGCTGTTGTAGCGGATAAACAAGCCATATATACCCATTCGGTCGGAAAAACAAATGCCATGAAAGAGCTTATAGCTTATGCGTCCGGCCTGCAGAATGGCATTATCGTGAAAATACAGGGGCTTGAATCAGGCAAAGACCTTTCAAACAGCTCTGAATATGAAAGACAGTTCTTCCGCACATTATCACAGGTTTTAAGTACTACCGGAAAGATGATTATAAAACGCAATGTTCCGATGAGGGATGTTTTCCTGAATACTGGCAATATTTTCCCGGAATATTATGCGCTGAGCGAATTTGACATTGTTTTATACAACAGAAATCAAGATAGCCTGATGCCGGTAATGGCCATAGAAGTTGATGGCGGAGAGCATTACATAAACAGACATTCACTGGAAAATGACAGAAAAAAAGAGCTGCTGTGCAGACAGCATGGCATAAAACTGTTCAGAGTTCCCAATGCTTTTGCGTCGCATTATTCTTTCATAAAAGAATATATAGCTTCTATGCCGGAAAGTCCCGGACAGCTGGAACTTTTTGACACAGCTTCATCCGGGAGTTCCATAGTTTCCGACACAGAAAATAATGCGGAAAAAACAGAAGAAAGAAATAAAAAATATGGTATGGGGCCAGAGGAAAATGCCAGCCTGAATGAATCTGAAGAAAACCATTCCGTATTTCAGCCGGAGAATGCTCCAGATGAAACAAAAGCGCGGGATATAGCGGGGCAGATTCCCATGGAACATATTTCCGTTATAACGGAAAATGGCGGAAAAAAAGAAAAACAGGACAGCAGTATTTTTACAAAAGGACTGAATGCCATAAAATCACTGTTTGGCAAAAAATAAATGTTCATCTGGCATGGCAGTAAAAATATTAACTCTAATTTTTGGGATACGGAACTTAAATGCGCAGGGATAAAACACATAAATCTTATGCAGGCAGAAAAACAGGCCTGAAAATCCATTCCGTGAACGGCACAGGCCCGGATGGCGTTTCATCTGATAATAAAGGATTTACTATCGGCGGGCTTTTCAGGTTTTGGGATGCCGGCAATAAAATAAATAATCCCTTCTTAAAAAATATGCAAAAAGCCGCTGAAGAAAACCGCCTTGAAGAATATTTTCAGCATACAAAAAGGAATTTTGAAGAATCGTATAAATCATATAAAGCCGGCAGTCTTTATGCTGTATTCTATGAAATGTTTATCAGGGACATTGAAGAAGCATACCGTATTATTAAGAATGGCGGTGAAGAACGGGAATTAAAAATGCTGCAGGAACATGACCGTATGATCATGAAAATAATAGATGAAAGAATGAATGCCGGCAGCATTATAAAATTCGGCAGGTATCCATTCGGGGAAGATGGAACAGAAAAGCCGGTAAAATGGATAATACTGGAGAACTTCGGAGATGGTACAGCTCTGTTATTAAGCAGATACTGCCTGGATGCAGCAGAGTTTTCTCCCAATACCAACAATTGGGAAAGCAGCAGAATAAGGCTGTGGCTTAATAAGGACTTTTACAATAAAGCATTTAATGGAAAAGAAAGGGTCAGTATAATTGAAAGCTGTATAGAATGTGTAAAAAAAGGATTTTTGTGGGACAGTAAGTATACAGTAAATGACAATGTTTTTCTTTTGAGCAAAGAAGAGGCGGAAAAATACTTTTGCAGCAACGAAGAAATGAGATGCCGGCCTACTCCTTATGCAACAAATTTTAACAGAGTGCCAGGCTATTATACAGGAAATGCGTATGAGGATGAAGACGGCATGTGCTCCTATTGGCTGCGTTCCCCAGTCCGTTATTGGGGTTATTCTTCCTATGTTGTCCCGGTGCTGAAACTTCTTTTTCTTTCTGATGACTCCATATTTAGGCATGTGAATCGCGCTGCCTATGTCAACACCCGTGGCTTCATTAGCGGCTTTTACACAAATCACAGTTTTGGTGTCCGTGCGGCCTTAAGAATAAATCTAAAAAAATATATAGCCTTTATGCTGTATATGCCGGAGAAGTGATTTATATGTTTTTCATAAGCATATTGCTGTAATAACTATAGCATTGTCTTAATTTAATTCTTTTCTGTATAAGTGTATTCCTTAAAAATGAAATAAAAATAAACCAGCAAAAAATATCCCCCAGCATAGCCGGGGGATATTTTTTAGTCCTGTTAGAACTGCTGATTGGTTTAACTGTTTATCTCAGGCTTTCAGCTTTTTCGTATTCGCCTATCTTGTCATACCAGTTGGCTGCTGCTTCGGCGTTTTTCGTGGTACCTATACCCTTTTCATACATCACGGCAAGGCTGCGTATTGCCGTCTCGTCATTGTTTTCTGCCGCCTTTTTATACCATGTAAAAGCCTTGGCATTGTTTTTGAGCGGAGAATATTCCCTGTATACCTGCGCAAGCTCGCGCTGGGCAACCGGATCTCCGTATTCAGCGTTTTTTGTAAGCATCTGCACGGCTTTCTTCATTTTTTCCCTATATTCGTTTTCCGCATTCTCAACTGCCTCGCGTGTCTGTCTTTTTATTTCAGACTCTGTTTTCTGGAAAGGACCGTTTGCAAGATCGGCGGCTGTTTCCTCTGCTGCTTTTATGCTGCGGTCGTGTGAATTTATTATTTCCTTTGCGTAAAGGTAAGAGGGCCAGAGCAGTCCGTTTTTCCATGCGGTTTCCAGGCATTTCTCACGGCGTTCGCGCTGTTCCCTGTCATTGCCTGTTATATCCTGGAATTCAATCATGAAAGCCGCTGCCTTATTGCCCCTGTCTGCAAGTTTCTTATACCATCTTACCAGTGTTTCCTGATCCGCTATGGAACCCATGGCCTCGGCGCTTTCCTTCTGAGACTGATAAGATCTTGCCTGTGCAAAATCCTTTTCCACATAGCAGAGGTTAACAAGCTCCTGCATTGCTGGAAGATAAAGCGTTTTTTCCTGTGCGGCCAGTTTTAAATATTCCAGCGCCTTTGCTGGATTTTTTGATGTCCCGTCTCCGTATTTGTATGAGATTCCTACCTTGAATATTGCATTGCTGTCTCCGCCTTCGGCAGCTTTTTTATACCATGAAAAAGCCGTGGCGTCACTGGCCTTTGTTCCCTTGCCAAATTCATACATAAGGCCTAATTCATACATGGAGGGAACATGGCCCTGCACTGCGGCTTTGCGGTACCATTCCAATGCTAAGGCCTTGTCTCCTTTCACTACATTTTTTAAAGCGGTGTAATAAAAATATGCTGTTTTATTTTGTGCTTCCGGCAAGCCTTCTTCCGCCAAAGACTTGTATGCTTCAAAAGCATTCAGATATTCGCCTTTTGCGAACAATGTGTCCGCCTGATGCAGTTTCTCATAAAGCTCTGCTTTTCTTTGCCTGTCTTTTTCTTCCTGCTCAATCCGTTCTTTTTCAGCGGCTTCCCTTGCCAGTCTTTCGGCTTCTGCCTTTCTTGCTGCAAGAATCTCATCGTAAAGAGGTTTTGCCGGCTCATAATCCGAAAGCGCTGCTGTTTCTATGGCCTTTTCATATTCGGCAATGCTATTATTTTTTTTGTATATCATAGCGATATTGTACTGTGCTTCCGGCTCTTTATTATTAACATTCCTGATAAAGTAAAGCAAGTCTTTTGAATTGGCGAAATCTTCCTGTGCTGCTTTTTCAAGCCAAAACATGGCCTGCTCTGCATTGTCTTTGCAGTTTTCCTGCTGAAACGGACATTCCATTTTTGCAAAATGTAAAGCTGAAAGCTGGTATTGCGCTTGGGCATTGCCTGCTTTTGCCTGTTCTTTTATTTCCATTTCAGCATCTAGAAGAATATTGTTGAACTGTGCCAAATGGTTCCAGTATGTATTAAAGAAGGAAGGCAGACTGTTAAAAGCATTACTATCAAAGAAAAGCTTCTTCCCTGAAGCTTTTGCGTAGTCTAAAGCTTTTGCATAGTTCTGTTTTACTCCTATGCCGAAATAATGCATTTCTGCCAGTTTCAGCATTGAAGAGGAATATGAGCTGCTGTCATTATGTTTTTTTTGACATTCCGGAGCATTGTTAAAAAATTCCATTGCCTTTTGATAATTGCCGGCATTATAATATTCAATGCCTTTATTGTATACGCCCCGGCAGCTGTTTTCTGCTTTATATGCTTTGGTTATTTCGCTAAAGCAGGATGTTAGAAGAAAGGGGGAAATTAAAATGAATATAAGTTCTTTTCTTTTCATAATTAGGTTATTTAAATAAAATACTTTCTATCATATATGATAACATTTAGCACAAAAACACTTAAATATTTTTGCTAAATTGATGGCATGCTTAAATTTAGGCAGGCGCGGTGCGGCGCATGAAAGGCGCGTTAAACGATAAAAAGTATTGCTATTTTTGAAAAAATATTGCTATAATATATTTGCGGGGTAGAGCAGCCTGGTAGCTCGCAAGGCCCATAACCTTGAGGCCGCAGGTTCAAATCCTGCCCCCGCAACCAGATTTATGATTGCATCAGCCTTTGGAATGCCGAAGGCTGTTTTTATTTTATGACAGATTTTACAGGACTATGGCATCAAGCAGAGAATATTTAACATTCATAATGGAGCAGCTTTCTGAGACGGAAGGCGTGTCTTACAGGCCTATGATGGGAGAATATTTGATATATTGCAGGGGAAAAGTAATCGGCGGAATATATGATAATCGTTTTCTTGTCAAGCCAACAAAGTCCTCAATAGCCATGATGCCTAAAGCCTTAAAAGAAATACCGTATGCAGGAGCTAATAAGATGCTGCTTGTGGATAATGTTGAAAATAAATTATTTCTCAAAAAACTGCTGGAGTCAATGTTTGCAGAACTTCCAATGCCTAAAAAAAGAAAATAAACAATCATCCGCATATTTCATTTTGCAAGCCTAAATCAATCGCATAAAACTTCTTTTGATACGGGCAACATTTTTAAGCTTAATTAAAGCTTTTTTATATATAATATTCTTGCCTTAAATGGAGATTGTATGAAACGCACAGACATACTAATCAGGCTGGAAAGACCTGAAGATGAACAGATTACAGAAAATCTCATACGAGAAAGCTTTTGGAATGTATATCGTCCAGGCTGCTTGGAACATTATGTTATTCATTGTCTCAGGCATGACAAGGATTTTGTCCCTGAGCTGAACTTTGTCATGGAACGGAATGGCATAATCATAGGGCAGAATATGTTCATGCGTGCCGTCATATCTGCCGATGACGGAAGACAAATACCTATAATGACAATGGGCCCTATATGCATTGCTCCGGAATTTAAGCGCCAAGGTTATGGGAAAATGCTTTTGGATTATTCTCTTGAAAAGGCTAAAGCCGCAGGAGCAGGGGCGCTCTGCTTTGAGGGAAATATTGCTTTCTATGGCAAAAGCGGTTTTGACTATGCTTCTAAATTCGGCATAAGGTACCATGGCCTGCCTGATGGGGCAGATTCCTCATTTTTTCTATGCCGGGAACTTGTTGAAGGATATTTGAAAGGCATTGCAGGCGAGTATTCTGCGCCGAAAGGATATTTTGTTAATTTGGATGAGGCAGAAGAATTTGACAGAAAATTTCCTCCGAAGAAAAAACTTAAGCTTCCTGGTCAGATTTTCTGATGTTTTTTATGATTGCTTTAGATTGCATTTATTGAGCATATTTGCAATAATAAAAATATTAAGGAGATTGCTTTATGAAAAATCTGATGATCTTATCAATCGCTTTGTTTTTAACTATGCCATTGTATGCCCAGTCTTCCCGACAGAATATGGCAAATATTAATCAAAAGATAGATGCCCTATCCGCTCCAGTTAATGATATAGAGGCACGTTATTGGGCTTCCCGCGTGCAAAGCGGAAGCATTTCCATAGAGAAATTAGAAGAGGCCTCCAAAGGCTGGCTTGGTTCAAAAGAAGCTAATCAGAAGCACATTTCTTTAATAAAAAAATATCTTAAGTCTGGGAAAAAAGTGTCTGTGACTTCTGATGAATTTGCAAAAATGGATGAAAACAAAAAGAAAATAAGAGAATTTTTGAAGCAAGCCGAAAAAGATAAAAAAGCATCTGATAATTCAGAAAGCAATGTGATAACAGCCAAAGCAAAGCTTTTTAAAGCTAAATCTTATAAAGAGATTAAAGATAAAATTAATAAAAAACTGGATGCGATATCTGCTCCAGTTAATGATATAGAGGCCCGTCATTGGGCTTACCGTGTGCAAAGCGGCGAAATTTCCATTGAAAAATTAGAAGAGGCCTCTAAAGGCTGGCTTGGTTCAGATAAGGCAAAAGAAAAGCAGCTTTCCATGATAAAAAAACATCTTAAATCTAAGCATATAACTCCATTAACTAAAGAAGAATATGCAAAAATGGAAGAAGCACAAAGAAAAACAAAAGAATTTTTGAATTCTCCGGAAGCTAATGCTAAATCACAGCTTAATGCATCGTTAGATAATATTACCTCCAAAGTGCGTGATATTAGCGCAAGAGAGCTTGCTTTAAATGTTAAATATAAAATTATTACTTTTGAGCAATTGGATAAATATTCAAAAGGATGGCATGGCTCTAAAGAAGAAAATAAAGCTTTGCTTGATTTGGCTAAGAAATATGTTCAAGAAGGCAAGCCTATTTCTATAACTCCTGAGGAATGGGCTAAGCTTGATGAAAATAAAACACAGGTACGGGCTTTTCTCAATGACGGGAAAATTACCGATTTTGATAAGCAAAGAATTGAAACAAATAAAAAGATTGTGAAAATAGAAAAATCTGTTTTTGAAATTGAAGCCAGGGCTTGGGCTAATAACATTTCAGAAAAGAAAACGACTTTTGAGGAACTTGCAAAAAACAGCCTTAGCTGGTCAGGCGACCCTGCTTTCAATCAGAAAATGATAAATAAAATTGAGGAAAATGTAAAAAAAGGGAATACAAAAAAACTTAATGAGAAAGAAAAGCAGCGGCTTAATGAAGCTAAGCAGAAAATTAGAGAACTGCTTAATAAAAACTTCCCTGTTAAATAAAAAATACTAAGCATTTTCATATTTACGGAGCATACTCTAAAACAGAATGTTTGCTCCGTATTTTTTTGCATGGCAATGCTGCCTAATAGCCTGTCAATAACTAATGATACTCCAAAATTATTAAAAATATCTTCATATTGATCTGAGCTAAATATATTGCCGTTGTTTTCTTGTTTTCCTCATAATGACGGAGAAAAAAGTTTAAGATTTAGCCTTAATAGGCAAAATTTAATTGGCAAATCAATAATAAGAGATTAAATAACTTTGAGGTTTCTTTAATCTGAATGACTATTCCTGGAATTTGCTTTCCTTTTTTTAGTTGCCTATAATGATTTTGAGCTATGCTTAATTAATGGACAGTGTTATAAGGAGAATTTATGATATTCAGCGAAAAAGCGATAAAAGCCAGACAGGAAAAAGCTGCGCATGCGTTGGAAAAACTCGGAAAGAATGTTCTTGTATATTCCGGCGAGCCTATAGGAAAGCCGGGAGGCTTGGATCAGACTTATCCTTTTTTGCCTCACCCGCAGCATTATTGGCTGAGCGGCATACGCCGCAGCGGCTGTATAATGGCCTATTCTCCAGGAGAAGGCTGGACTTCTTTTGTTCGTCCCATAGATGAAGATGAAATTCTTTGGGAAGGCTCTATAGAGGTTCCGGAGGGCTGTCCTGTTTCCATGCTGACGGAATGGCTTAAAAAACATTCCTCCAATGAAACGGTAGTGACGGGCGCTTTTCCCAAAGATACAATTTATAAGTATTCAGAAGAAGCCGATTGGCTTATAGATGATGAGCGCAGGACTAAGGATGCCGAGGAGATATCATTAATAAGACAAGCCGCGAAAGCCGCATCAGCTGGATTTGCTAAGGTTCGTTTCATTTTGGAAGATCCGAAAAAGGCTTTTTCCGGGCTTACAGAGAGAATGCTCCAGATAGAGCTGGAAGCTGAATTCATGCGCAATGGAGCGCATGGCACAAGCTTTGATACCATAGCAGCTGCTGGCAGGCATGCATCAGTGCTGCATTTTTCGCCAAGCCTTCGAGAAGTTAAGCCTGATGACATGGTTATGATTGACGCAGGCACAGAAATAAATGAGTATTCATGCGATATAACGCGCACAATGCCTGCTGGCGGTAAATTTGAGCCGCGATGCAAGGATATTTATGACCTTGTGCTGAAAGCCCAGCTTGCTGCCATAGGAAAGGCCGCTCCTGGCATTGAATGGCATGAGGTGCATAAAACCGCCGCAAGGGTAATTGCTGATGGGCTCGTTCAGCTGAAAATAATGAAGGGCTGCATTGATGACATTGTGGAAACAGGCGCCATAGGAATGTTTCTGCCGCATGGAATAGGCCATATGCTAGGCTTGCGCGTGCGCGATGTGGGAGGAAAACTGAAAGGACGCGAAAAAAACACTTATGCCGGAGCCAGCATAAGAGTTGATATGCCATTGCGGGAAGGCTTTGTGATGACGGTTGAGCCTGGCATATATTTTGTGGAGCCTATGCTAAATCACCCGGAAAGGCGGGAAAAATACGACTGTTTCATCAACAGGTCGGAGCTTGAAAAATGGATTCCCGTGGGAGGCTGCCGCATAGAGGATGACATTCTTATAGTTAATGGCGGCCGTGAGGTTATTACTTATAATATTCCGAAATAATTGCATAAGATGATGCATAACTGCATTGAATAAAAAAAAGCCGCTGAAAAAGCGGCTTTTTTGCATATATTTCCGTAAGGTTATTCATTCATCCGGAATTAATAAGTTAATGCGATTTCCATACTGAAGCGCCAATCCTGTCTGCCAGCGTATAATCGTCTACAAATGGATTGCGGTTACCTTGGAATTTCTCAATACGGTTATTTCTTTCTATTTCCCTGGCATCTGGCGGATCCTGACGGTTCCATTTAAGGAACATTTCAACATTGTCAGTCCAGAAAGACTGATAGTTCATTTTCTGGCGTATATTTCTGTCATAGTATCTTGTGATGAAATAAAGCATGGATCGTGCAACATTGCCTTTAACGGCATCACAAGGCTCATATTTAGCTTTTCCGCTCCTGCTGCCTGAGCTGGTGGAATAATAAGCCTCTTCCGGCCTTACATAAGCGAATTTGAAATTAGATCTTCTATTGTTAGGGGTTCCGTATGTGGATTGCAGGTGATGCAGGTCAGCTACCATAGGCAGCTGTTTCCCGAAAAAGCTTTGCGGCCAGATATGTTCCGCATTTATATAATTATCTATAAACCCGTCTTGATTGGCATCTCCCTGCTCTTTATAATCATCTCCTCTGTAGCTTGAGCCTGGGGCGCATATCTGTGAATAGAATGTGAGTATGCCTGCTCCGCCATTGCAGCCCTGATTGTCCGCTACTCCATACATATAGCTTTTTGCTTCTGAGTAACTGTGTATCTGATTTGTATATGGCGGCTGCACCTTTGCGTGAAGATACTGAAACAGTTCTTCTCCGGAAAGCCTTGTTACTTCAGGGTCTGCCATGCGCATTGTTTGTGCCTGAGCTTCTGCGTCAATGGCATTTGTTTTATTGTTTTCCGTATTGTCATTATGGTTTTCAATTAATGATGAGCCTGTGTTATCAGCATTTTTTATTTGCTGTTCTTGTGTGTCATTTACAGATATGGCTTCAGGTTCCGGGAATTGCGGTATTTCTATTTCAGGAATTTTCTCTGCTTCTGCTTTCAGTGCGGACAATGCCTGGCCGTTTTCGGCATATGCTGGCAGGTAGGCGGATAGAAGAAAACACAAAGATATAAAAAAAAGCTTTTTATTCATTTTTTTTACCAATATTTTATCAGACCGGTATTCTGAAATTATTATATAACTCTATAATTTAGAATATCTCGTCTTTCTCTAAATCTCAAGGGCCTTACTGCTCTTTATTTGAGGGACAAAAGTCCTATTCATAATATAGTATTAATTTAAGTATAATAATACTAGTAACAAATTGTCATGAAAAATATATTCATTAAAGCAGGGATAAAAATTCTCCGGTTGCTAAAACCTAGAAAAAAAGACAAAAAGCTTTTTAATTCTTTAGGCATATCGGAAAGCCTGTTGAAAATACTTAATAAAAATAAATTTGTTAAGCCTACGCCAATACAGTTTAAGGCTATTCCGCATGCATTAGAAGGCAAAGACATTGTTGGCATTGCGCAGACTGGCACAGGAAAGACTATAGCTTTTGCTATTCCTATATTGCAAAGACTTTCAGAAAATGGCCATGGCAAGGCCCTCATACTGCTGCCTACCAGAGAATTAGCGCAGCAGGTGGCTGATGTGTGTGCCATGTTCGCTACAGCTGTAAAAATGCGAACAGCTTGCCTTATAGGCGGTGAAGGCAAAGACAGGCAGCTTAGAGATTTGCGCCGGAATCCAAATATAGTTATAGGAACTCCGGGACGCGTGAACGATCATATACAGCATGGGGCCATGCGCACGAAAGATTTTAATATACTTGTCCTTGATGAAGCTGACAGAATGTTTGACATGGGCTTTGCCCCTCAGATAAACCGCATAATAAGAACTTTGCCGCAAAAAAGACAAACCATGCTTTTTTCGGCTACGATTCCTGATGAAGTTATGGCTCTTGCGGGGAATAATATGAAAGACCCTGTGCGCATAGAAGTTTCACGTTCCGGTTCGGCGGCAGTAAAGGTTCATCAGCAGATGTATGTGCTGCGAAGCGCTCTAAAGCCTCTTCTTGCGCTGAAGCTTCTTGAAGAGCATAAAGGACAGGTTCTTATATTTGTTGAGACAAGATATGATGCTTCCAAAGTGGCTTCAATAATACACCATGCAAAACATAAAGTCGCAGAACTTCACTCTGACCGCTCAATGGGCCAGAGAAAAGAGGCCATGGAAGGCTTTAAAAACGGAAAATACCGCATATTAGTCGCTACCGACATTGCTGCCAGAGGCATTGATGTTACAGGCATAGAGATGGTAATAAATTATGACATACCTGCCGAAAACGATGCTTATGTTCACAGAATAGGCCGAACAGGCCGCGCAGGCAAAGACGGGCTTGCAATAACTTTTGTACGCCCTGACCAGGGCGGCGATGTGAAAAGCATAGAAGAGCTTACCGGAGTTAAGCTGGAGCTGATGACACATCCGGCAGTGCCGGCAGAGAAACTTTGGGGCTATGAGCATGCCGCTGCAAACCGCGGCTGGAATCAGAGTGCGCTGCGCAGAAAAAGATGACACATAAAATTTCAGGCTTTTACAGCCTTCACCTGAACCCCATACTTCTCGGTGTTTTAGATTCCGTCGGATTTACGGAGCCGACTCCCATACAGCAGAAAGCGATCCCAAAAGCCTTGCGAGGCGGCGATTTGATAGGACTGGCGCAAACTGGCACCGGCAAGACTTTGGCCTTTGCCCTTCCTATGGTTCAGAGAATTAAATCTAGGGGAGGGAGAGGGCTTGTTCTAGTTCCAACTAGGGAACTTGCCTTCCAGGTTGCTGAAAATTTTGAGAAATTACTTTCAGCCGCAGGACTTAAATCAGCTGTTATAATAGGCGGGGCGAGCGGCAGCGTTCAGTATAAGCAGCTTAAGGAAAATCCTGATATAATAATTGCTACGCCAGGCAGGCTGATAGAGCATATAGGGCAAAAGAATACAGATTTAAGCGATGTGGAAATTTTTGTGCTGGATGAAGCCGACAGAATGTTTGACATGGGTTTCCTGCCTCAAGTTGAGCGCATAATAAGGCAGTTGCCTGAAGACAGGCAGACCATGCTTTTCTCGGCTACCATGCCGGAAGAGATCTCCGCTCTCGTAAGAAAATATATGCGCAATCCTTCACGCATAGAGGTCTCTCCGCAGGGAACGGCCCCAGAACTTGTAAAACAGGAACTTTACATTGTGGAACGCGGCAAAAAAACAGAGCTTTTAGGCAAGCTGCTTGATACATACTGGGGCAGCGTTCTGCTTTTTGTGCGCACGCGCTATAATGCAAAAAAAATTGCCAAACTGATACGTTCATTTCCGCACAGCGTCGCTGAGCTTCATTCTAACCGCTCAATGGCACAGAGAAAAGAGGCTCTTGAAGGATTCAAAAGCGGAAAATACCGCATTCTGGTAGCTACGGATATAGCGGCCAGGGGCATTGATGTTACCGGCATTGAGCTGGTGATTAATTATGATCTGCCTGATGAACCGGAAAATTATGTGCATCGCATAGGCCGCACTGGCCGTGCAGGGCATCCCGGACATTCCATAACATTTGCCGCACCCGACCAGGAATTTGAGATAAGGGCCATTGAAAAAATTGTGCGCAAGCGTCTTTCCGTTATTGATTTGCCTGATTTCACGGCTGAAAAATTTGTAAAAGGCACAGAGCCCAGGCCCAAGGGGGAGAAACGCTTGCCTCGCAGTGAAATGGCTGGCAGCGAGAATGATCCTGTTAAAAAGCCGCGCAATATTTTTGCCGCAAGGCGAAAGGAAGCGGCCATGAGAAAGGCAAAAAAAGCTGCGGAAGCCATGGCGAGAAATTCATGCGGGATGGAACATGAAAATGTCTTAACTGCAGCAGCCCCTGACAATGCTGAAATCGGCTTTATAGAGCCCTCTCCAGAATTTGCTTTTGAAAATGATAAATCTAGTAATGATTCTGCATTAAAGCCTTTATCATCTGAAAATTCTATGTGGGGTGAAGAAGAGATAAAGGCCGGCGTTGAAAAGCTGAAAGGATCTGGAAGGAAAAAGGGCGCTAAGAAAAAACAAAAAACTTACAGCTCAGGCAAAAGCATCAAATCAGGAAAAAATGCTAAGTCTGAAGCAAAAGCTGAAAAAATAAGCAAGCCAAAAACAGTCCGCAAATCTGCAGATAGGAAAAAGAACATTGGTAAAAAGCTAGTAACTAAACCAGCTGAAAACAAACTGTCTGTTAGAAAAACAGCAATAAAGAAAAAATTAATAAAGACAGAAAGAAAATCTGCATTGAATTCTGACAAAGTTTCCGGTGATAAAGAACTTCGCGCAGGCGCTGAAAATGTAAATTCCCGCACTGATGACCGCTTTTATGACAGATCTTTGGAGAAATCCAGTTTTGGAAAAAATAAAAAGAGAAAAGCAAGGAAGGAGGACGGCAAATTTTCCCGAGGAAGAAAAATCAAAAACGGTTATATTGAAAGCCTTGCGGACAGACATCTGAAAGAACTTGATTCCTGGGATTCAGGCAATTATTCCAAAATTGAAAATGATGATTTTATTCTTTCCAGAAAAGAAAAAGATTTCAAGAGAAAAATTGCAGAGAAAAAACATTTATCATTGAAAACAAACAGCCGCATGGGCCGCCCCAGCCGTCTCAGAAAAAGGAATAATGGCGGCAATTATGAAACTTCCAAGCCGGCATTTGATAAGGATTATAAGCCGCCGCGCCGCTCTCTGATAATGGAATCTGCATATTTTGACGATGATACTCCTGAGCGCCGCTATTATGACAGGCGGCGGCATAAGCCGGAACAAAGGAGGCATGGACATGCCCTGGAGAATGTCGGTCATAGCCATAAAAATCGTAATGGCGGACACAGAGTCCTTTATGCCCGTTCTGGCCATGCGGCAACCGCACGTAAGCCAGTGAGGAGGGGGCATCGCAAGAGCGGCTTCCGCCGCTGAATGTCATCAGCGCCTTTACAAAGTATGTGAAATAAAAAAGCCGAAGCTTATGCTCCGGCTTTTTTATAATTAGGTTTTACGGTTTTTACAGATTATCGTCTGTCGTTACCCCATTAAAATAATTGCCGTTAAATACGCTGAATCCTGCGGCCTGATTTGCATCTGGTTTTACGCCAGTCCAGTATTTCGGGCTGAGCATCATTCCTGTGTTCAGGTAGTTCTGATTCTCGGAATAGATCACATTGCAGTCCCTCTTGATTGTGGAATTAAGATTCGGACATCCGAATTTGCTAAAAATGGCATATCGGTAGTCAAATCCGCCTTTTCCTGCTTCTGCTCCTCCCTGAGAAGAAAAATATTTGAACCCTATTACTTTGTCATTGTAATAATATTGTTCTTTTCCGTCCGAATTAAGATAACTTATAAAAACAACGGCATGTCCTGTTTTCGTGGTGCGGTTAATGTTTACGAAAGATCCTGGCTGCAGCTTGTCAAACTTAACCTTAACTCCCATGCCAAAATTTGCCAAGGCATCTGCCGTTCCCCATGAGTTGAAAGAATGATTTACCCAAATATGTCCTTTTAAGTCGCCTATTCCAAGCCTTTCATAGGAGCTTTTTGGCAGATAATTATAAGGAGTATAATCTCCGGTTTCATTCAGATAAATCTGATATGCTGTTAGCATGGTTTCCATCGCAGCTGCTACGCACATTGTTTGCGGAGGTTTTGTGGCTTTGATTGTGCCGTATGTGCCATAATTAATGTCATGCGTAAGTACGGCTTTTATATTGTATCCTTTTAGCCCGTAATTCTTTTTTAGATACTCAACTGCTTTAAGTATATAGGAGTTAAAATAATAATCGCTGGCTTTTAGCTCTTTCAGCGGAGGCTTTACTTCTGGAATTGACAGCTCCTGTTTTTCAGCGTAAACAGGGCTTCCGGGCATGGGCACTTGCACAGAAGGGATAGACTCTGCAATTGACTTAGCGTTTATATATTCAAAGCCTATTCTGTCCGACGCATAGCCGGAAACAGGTATTGCAAGAAGCAATGTAAGCAGTATTTTTTTCATAAAAGCTCCTAAATTTTTTACCTCTTTAGATAATTTAAACTAAAAGAACATGCTTGTGTCAAGGCTTGTCAAGAATTTGTCAATATCTTTGTCAATAGCATTTGTGTTTTTCATCTTTTAGCAATTGATTATTATTAACAGCAAAAAGAAAATTATTTTCTTTATAAATGCAATTAATACGAGGAATAATGAGCAATGTCATAATATTCCCCTGAAAAAGATTTGATTATTGATTGAATTAGTTTGTGGAGGAAAGGCCTGTCCGTAAATTGTTAATAAGATAGTCTTCCATTTCAGGAGTCATGTCTCTTAGAAATGTGAAAATCATAGTTTCATCGTTTGAAGGCACTGGAGCAATGCTGAGGTCTCCTTCCTCAATAGAATACACTGAATTTAATCCCTGTTCAGATATGCTGTCTTTTATGAAATGACGGGCTTCCATGCTTTCAGAATCGCGTATATAAATTAGTGTCATTTAAATATCTTCCTAGTAATATAAATTTTAGCAAATAAGCCGCATTCCTATAAAGATGGAATTAAAAGCTGTCTTGTGCAATAGTCATTATTATGAAAACCTGCTGTACTGAGTATTGAAGCGGCATTTTATAAATGCAATGGCTTTAGCCGCCATTAACTTATTTTGCAATCTTATTAAACCGTAAAGATGCCTTATATAAATTTAGCATGACGGGGAAATTATAGGATCAATGCTATTCTTAATAAAGAGCGAAAATTAATGTATAATTTAACCTGTTATGAAAAGACTTTATCGCAGCAAGTATGAGCGTACCATTGCCGGAGTATTTGGCGGATTATCGCAGTATTTCAATATAGATCCTATTATCCTAAGAGCTCTATATGTGTTATTTACGATTTTTACATTTGGCATTGGGGGACTGATTGCTTATATTGTCTTGATTTTTGTGATTCCGATTAATCCTAATGAACAGCCTCCTTCAGACAATGATAACTCTGTAAAGAATCAGGAATAATTATTTATTTTTCTGCTTTTTAGGCATATCGCTGTTGTTCAGGGCTTGTTTTCCGTAGGCAATACATGATAACGGCTTGTTTTGTTTATGCTTAAATTAATCGCTATGTGATTTATGCTGAAGTTTTAATTTCTTGCCTGACTTCGGCAATTGCATTCATTTCAAGTGATCTGTTATTATTTTTGCCCCTATGAGAATAAGGCTGATTCCGCCAGCCGCCTCAGCTTTTTTGCCTGACAGAGGAATGCCGACATTACCTATCTTTAGTCCGGCTAATGAAATTGCAAATGAAACGGCTCCTATTATCAGAGAGGAGGAAAGAATAGGCACATTCAGTCCTAAAAAACTGATACCGGCCGCAAGCGAGTCTATGCTGGTGGCAATAGACAGAAGAATAAGATTTTTTGTGTCAAATGGGGAGCCTTTGCTTGCTTCCTCTTCCTCAAAAGATTCTTTTATCATTCTTATCCCTAAAAAAACAAGCAGCGCAAAGGCAATCCACGGCGCAAATTCAGAAATTATTTTCTTAATGCTTAATCCTGCGGTCCAGCTTAATATTGGCATTATGGCTTGGAATATGCCAAAAAAAGAAGCCATCTTTAATGCTTTTTTCCATTCAAAAGGCTTTAGCGTTATTCCTGATGCGACCGACACTGATAAGCAGTCCATTGCAAGGCCTGCCGCTATAATAAGAATCTCCCATAAAGACATAACCTTATTATATCAAAACACTATAAATGCTTTTTTACTGTAAAAATGATAAGATAAAACTTAGGAGAACTTTTCACAATGAATCTTGTAAAGAAAATATTGATAGGAACAGGCATAGTAATCGTTTTAATATGGGCATTTTTCTTTTTTGCCTTTGACCCTTTGCTGAAATGGGGAATAATAAATGGCATACAGTCCTGCACAGGCGCTAAGGCTGAAATTGCCTCGCTTAAGACTAAATTTTTGCATCCAATGCTTGAAATAAAAGGCCTTGCTGCGGCAAGCTCAAGCGATGAATATAAAAATTCCATGGAATTTGCGCAGCTGAAATTTGAATTTGAAGCTATGCCTCTTCTCAAAAAAAAGTTTATTGCTGATGAGGCTTCCCTTAGGGGCTTGCGTTTTGGCACTGCCCGCAAAACCTCTGGCAAAATGCCTCCCGGCACCAATAAGCTAAAAAAACTCAATAAAGCTGCTTCCGATTATGTGGAAAAAATGAAAAAAGAAACTTCCTCGTATACGCTTCAGCGTAAGGAGGAGCTTAAAGCGGATTTTACTATAAATCCTGACGAGCTTTCCTCTGTTAAACTGGCTAAGCAGCTTGAAGAAGAATATAAGAAAACATATGCTGACATTTCTTCCAGTATAACGGAAGAAAAATATAAGAGTCAGATTGATGAAGCAAAAAATCTTTATGAGGCTGCTAAGAAAGAAAGCAATTTCCTTAAGCAGGCTAAGGCATATTCTGATGTGGCAAAGAAAGTTAAAGACATAAAAGCTGGTTTTGAAGCTGACAAGAAGAAAGTTGCAGATGCTTTGGCTGATGCTAAATTGTCTATGAAAAAATTGGATGCGGCTAAGAAAGAAGACCTTAAAGGCCTTACTGCTAAAATGCAGCTTCCTTCTTTTGATGCGGAAGCAATAGCAAAAATGATTGCCGGTCCTGCAATGGCTGATAAAGTAGAGATTGCTTTCAGCCTAATTGAAAAAGGAAAACAGTACATTAAGACTGACGGATCAGAGAATTCCCTGGAAGATGATGAAAAGGCAGAAGCGGCAGTCAAAGCTGAAAAAAATGAAAAAGACAATTCCGGCTTGCCTTCTTTCCTTATCAAAAAAATGGCTCTTTCAGGAGAATTCGGGCATTCCAATCCTCTTTCATTTGATGGCACAATAACTGATTTTACTACAGAACCTGGAATATGGAAACGTCCGGCCTTAGCCATTGTAAAGGGAGCGCAGGGAAAGAAGAGCCTAAATTTCAATGGCTCATTGAAGGCTGCAAAAGGCAAAATCATTACAGATTCAAAACTTGACTTTAAGGGAGCTGATATAAGTTCATTTAAGTTTGGCAATGAAAATTCCCTGCTGGTAGCGGTAGCAGATTCATTAGGCGATTTGTCTGCGCAGCTTAAAACACAGGGCGCAGATCTTGACGGAAAAGCAAATCTTAAACTTTCCGGAACTTCTTTCACTCCGTCTTCTGAAAAACTTACTGGCACTGTAAAAACGGTTGTTGACAAAACTTTTAAGAATTTGAAATCTGCTACAGTGGGGGTAAATATCGGCGGCAGCTATCCTGCTCCTTCAATAGGGCTTACTACTGATTTAGCTTCACAGCTTTCAAAAGGCCTTCAGAGCGCAGCAGGGGATGAGGTAAAGAAGGCGACGGCAAAAGCACAAGCCAAACTTGAAGAGGCGGTGAAGCCTTATGCGCAAAAGCTGTTAGGCGAATCTGCGGCTGGAGAGGCGCTTGTGAACAACAAGCTGTCTGCTATTCAGTCTTTCATTTCTAAAGAAACATCTTCTATGAGCAAGTGAAACTTTTAAGCATAATCAGTCATTTGTTTTAAGTCCGTAAAATCTTAATATTAGGAGAAAGAATATGGATATAAAAAATATCGGAATAGCTGGAGCAGGAATAATGGGCTCGTCAATGGGACAGATTTTTGCTTCATACGGATACAAGGTTGTGATTTATGATCTTTTTGAGAAAGCCCTTGAGCCTGCGCGCCAGCGCATAAGCCAGGCCCTTGATGCTCTTGTGTCTAAGAATGAGATGATGGCAGAGCAGAAAAAAAATACGCTTAGCCGCATTTCCTTCTCTTCTGATATGAAAAGCCTGAAAGACTGCGATTTCCTCGTGGAGTGCGTAGTTGAAGACATGGGCATAAAGCATAAATTTTTTGAGCAGCTTTCTGAAATTATGCGGGAAGATGCAATAATAGCATCCAATACTTCAGGCCTGTCCATTACCAAAATAGCAGAGTCCGTAAAGAATCCGGCACGTTTTGCCGGTATGCACTGGTTTAATCCTCCGCATATAATTCCCCTGATTGAAGTTATCAAAGGCGATAAGACGGCCCAGGAAACTGCTGACATTATCTATGACATTTCTCTTAAAATCGGCAAGAAGCCGATATATGTGAATAAGGATGTCCCTGGTTTCATCGCTAACAGAATACAGCTGGCAGTAATGCGCGAATGCGTTTATATGCTTGAAAACGGCATAGGCACTGCGGAAGACATAGACAAATGCATGAAATATGCCCTAGGTTTCCGTTATGCCTGCATAGGGCCTTTTGAAGTAGTGGATTTCGGCGGGCTTGATACATTTTACCATGTCGCTGATTATCTTTGGGAAGATCTTTCCGATGCCAAGAAGCCTTACGGTCTTTTTAAAAAGCTTATAGAAGAGAAGAATCTCGGAGTTAAAACAGGCAAAGGATTCTATGATTATTCAGGCGATAAGGCTAAAAAAGCTTTAGACCGCAGAGACAAGCTTTTTCTTACTCTAAAAGAAGCTAAACTTGAAAACTAATGTTAATTAGCATGGCTTAAAATGCTGTTTAATGCAATAAAGCCATAATGTTAAACTGGAGGCATTTTATGAAAGTTTTTTTTCAGTTATTTATCGGAGTTATAATTTTCTGCTCTTTGTCGGCATGTTATTCTGCTCCTGTGCAGCAGGAGCCTTTTCTGAATGACAGGAAAATACAAAGTATAAAAGCAAATGCCGGCGGAAGCATGAATTCCCTTGACATGGAAAGGGAGGCGGCTGCCCGCAGAGCTGAATAAGCTCTGTCTGATATTCTTAACTTATGCTTTTATTTTGGATTTTAATATAAATTATGGAGGCTGTGTCCTAAATGAAAGAAACGGTAAAAAAGCTAGTTTCCGCGGCTGATAAAACTGCTCCGGGCTATGTGCTTGTGAACAATGCGGAAACCTTGGAAAAGCTGATAAACAAGGTTAAAAAGGCGCAAGAGATACTTGCCACTTTCTCGCAGGAAAAGATAGACCATATTTTCAGGGCAGCTGCTGTTGCTGCCAATAAAGCCCGCATTCCTCTTGCCATAATGGCTCATGAGGAAACAGGCATGGGCGTGATGGAAGACAAGGTGATAAAGAATCATTTTGCTTCCGAATATATATACAATAAGCATAAAAATGTCAAAACCTGCGGAATTATTTCTGAGGATAAGACAAATGGCATAAAGATAGTCGCAGAGCCCTTGGGAGTTTTGGCAGGAATTGTTCCGACCACAAACCCCACTTCAACGGCTATTTTTAAGTCGCTTATTGCAATAAAAACACGCAATGCGATAATTTTTTCTCCGCATCCCCGCGCTAAAAAGAGCACAATTGCTGCTGCCAAGGTTGTTCTTGATGCTGCCGTGGAAGCAGGCGCGCCGGAAGGAATAATCGCTTGGATTGACGAGCCTTCAATTGAGCTTTCCAATATGCTCATGAAGCATGACCATATTGATGCCATACTGGCCACAGGCGGCCCTGGCATGGTAAAAGCGGCTTATTCTTCCGGTAAGCCTGCTCTCGGAGTAGGTCCTGGCAATGTTCCTGCAATAATTGATGAAACTGCTGATATAAAAATGGCAGTATCTTCCATAATTATTTCAAAGACATTTGACAATGGAATGATCTGCGCTTCCGAGCAGTCTGTCATAGTAGTTAAGGAAGTTTATGATGAAGTGAAAAAGGAATTCGCATACAGAGGCGCTTATCTGCTTACTAAGGCGGAGAAGGAAAAATTAGCCAAGATAATTCTTACGCCTGCTGGAAGCGTAAATCCAAAAATCGTCGGTCAGCCGGCTCCGGTGATTGCTGAAATGGCTGGGATAAAAGTAGATCCTAAAGTTAAGGTTCTCATAGGAGAATGCAGCAAAGTTGATGTGAAAGACCCGTTTGCCCATGAGAAACTGTCCCCTGTGCTTGCTCTTTATAAGTCAGACAATTTTGAAAAGGCCGTGGACTTGGCCCATAATCTGGTTCTTATCGGCGGGGCTGGACATACTTCTGTCCTTTATACTGACACCCGCACTCAAGACCGCGTTAATTATTTCTCAACAAAGCTGCCTGCCGGACGTCTCCTTATTAATACGCCTTCTTCTCAGGGCGGCATCGGCGACCTTTATAATTTCCGCCTTGAACCTTCCCTTACATTGGGCTGCGGTTCCTGGGGAGGCAATTCAGTGAGCGAGAATATCGGAGTGAAACATCTGCTCAATTATAAGACCGTTGCTGAAAGGAGAGAAAACATGCTGTGGTTCCGTATTCCGCCGAGAGTTTATTTTAAGCGAGGAGCAGTGGATCTTGCCTTGCGTGAGCTGAAAGGCAAGAAACGCGCCTTCATTGTTACTGACAGGTTTATGTTTGATTCAGGCACTGTTTATAATATCACGAATGTGCTTGAGGAAATAAATGTGGACTATCAGATATTCTTTGACGTGAAGCCGGATCCCACTCTTTCCACAATTAATGAAGCGCTTACAATGGTAAAACACTATGAGCCGGATGTATTCATTTCCCTTGGCGGAGGTTCCCCCATGGATGCCGCAAAGATTCTTTGGCTCATGTATGAATGCCCTGACATTGATTTCTCAGAAATATCCATGAGATTTATGGATATACGCAAGAGAATCTGTGTCATACCAGAACTTGGACGCAAAGCTATGATGGTGGCTATTCCCACTACTTCCGGCACAGGAAGCGAGGTTACCCCATTCTCTATCATTACTGATGACAAGACTCATGTAAAATATGCATTAGCGGATTATTCTCTTACGCCTGACATGGCCATTATTGACCCTAATTTCGTGGACAATATGCCTAAAGGGCTTACGGCATTCTCTGGCTTTGATGCTCTTGTGCATTCAGTTGAAGCCTATGTTTCCACAATGGGCACCAACTTCACCAATTCTAATGCTCTTGAATCCATAAAGCTGGTATTCCGTTACCTTCCCCGTTCATATAAGGATGGCGCTAAAGATCCTCTCGCAAGAGAGAAAATGCACTATGCGGCTACAATTGCTGGCATGGCTTTCGCAAATGCCTTCCTCGGTTTGTGCCATTCCATGGCGCACAAGCTGGGAGCCATGTATAATATTCCGCATGGTCTTGCAAATGCCCTTCTGTTTTTGAACATCATCAAGTTCAATGCTACTGACACCCCGCGCAAGCAGGCTATTTTCCCGCATTATAAATACCCGAGGGCAAAAGAGAAATATGCCCAGATTGCGGATGAGCTAAAGCTTGGAGGTAAGAATGATGATGAGAAAGTACAGAAGCTCATAGAAGCAATATCGGAGCTTAAGAAGACAATAGATATTCCTAATTCCATTAAGGAATATGGAATTCCTGAGGATAAATTCTTGGCTAACCTGGATGAGCTTTCTCTGCTAGCCTTTGACGATCAGTGCACGGGGGCAAATCCGGCCTATCCGTTGGTTTCTCAAATTAAGCAGATTTATCTTGATGCCTATTATGGCAAATTGTAAAAAATGCTTTTTGTTACGAGAAAGTGAAAAAAAAGGGCTGAGAAATCAGCCCTTTCCTTTTTTTTGCCATTTTTTATATGTTTTATTCAAATCATCGTTAAATAATTAACAATGAAAAGTGCATTTATTCTATTTTTTTTGTATTAGTATAGTTAAGGGCAGCGAAGCCCGGCAATTTTATATAAATATACCTAAGGAGAACATAATGGCTCAGAACATTATTGAAAAAATTCTCAGAGCCCACCTGAGGGCGGGCGAATTTATTAAAGGCAAGGAGATAGGAATACGCATTGACCAGACTCTTACCCAAGATGCCACAGGAACAATGGCCTATCTGCAGTTTGAGGCAATGGGACTCAAAAAAATAGAGACTGACCTTTCCGTTTCATATGTTGATCATAATACGGTACAAGTTGGTTTTGAAAATGCAGACGACCACCGCTATCTTCAAACGGTTGCCGCCCGTTATGGCATTGTTTTCTCCCGTCCGGGCAATGGAATATGCCATCAGGTTCATCTTGAGCGTTTTGGCAAGCCGGGCACAACTCTGCTCGGTTCTGACAGCCATACTCCGACAGGCGGCGGCATAGGACAGATAGCCATAGGCGCTGGCGGGCTTGATGTGGCTGTTGCCATGGGGGGAGGATATTTTTATACTGCATGCCCAAAAGTTTATCTTGTTAAGCTTAAAGGCTGCCTGCAGCCATGGTGCACGGCTAAAGACATTGTCCTTAAGATGCTTGAGACTCTTACCACAAAGGGGAATGTCGGAGTTATGCTTGAATACGGCGGCGACGGCGTTAAAACGCTTTCAGTGCCTCAGCGCGCTACAATTGCAAATATGGGCGCTGAAATGGGAGTTACTTGTTCCGTTTTCCCGTCTGACACTGTTACAAAGAAATTCCTAAAAGCTCAGGGCCGCGAAGAGGATTGGACAGAGCTTAAGGCTGACCGCGGAGCTCAGTATGACCGCACCATTGAAATAAATCTCAATGAAATAGAGCCTATGGCTGCCTGCCCGCATAGCCCTGGCAATGTTAAGAAAATAAGCGAGCTTGAAGGCATGCCCGTGGATCAGGTTTGCATAGGCTCATGCACAAATTCATCGTTCCGAGACATGATGACCGTTGCTTCAATACTTAAAGGCCATAAGGTAGCTAAAACCTCAAGCCTCGGCATTGCTCCAGGCTCAAGGCAAGTGCTTCAGATGCTTTGCGAAAAGAATGCTGTAAAAGACATGATTGATGCCGGCGCACGCATACTTGAAAGCGCATGCGGATTCTGCATTGGCAATCATTTCTCGCCAAAGAGCCATGGCGTGAGCTTGCGCACCAGCAATCGCAATTTTGAAGCCAGAAGCGGCACAAAAGATGCTCAGGTTTACCTTGTAAGCCCGGAAGTTGCGGCAGTGGCTGCCATAACGGGAAAAATCACAGATCCCAGAAAGGCTGGAATTCCTTATCCTGAAATTAAGGAGCCTTTGCGTTTCCTTATTGACGATACAATGTTCATAATGCCTTCTGAAACCCATAACAAGGCCTCCGTTGAAGTTTTCCGCGGCCCGAACATCGGTGAGCCTCCGCGCAATACCAAAATGCCGGAAAAACTGGATGGCACGGTAATGATTTATGTAGGCGACAAAATCACTACAGACCATATTATGCCGGCTGGACCGCGCCTTAAATTCCGCTCCAATGTAAACAAGTACTCCACATTCGTGTTTGAGAATGTTGATGCGGATTTCCACAAGCGTTGTGCCGAAAATAAGGCAAATGGAGGCCACAATATCATAGTTGCAGGCGAATCCTATGGACAGGGTTCAAGCAGGGAACATGCTGCCATGTGCCCGATGTACTTGGGCGTTAAGGCAGTTCTTGCGAAATCTTTTGAAAGAATACATTCAGCTAATCTTATAAACTTCGGCATAGCTCCGTTGGTTTTTAAGAATCCTGCTGATTATGACAATATACGCATGGGCGATAAGCTGTCTTGCGACGGCTGGCTTGCTTCCTTTGTTAATGGCGGTCCTATTATTTTGAAGAATGAACGCACTGGCGCGGCAATTGAATGCGAATGCGTCCTTTCCGATAGGCAGAAAGCAATATTAACTGCTGGCGGAATGCTGAATTACACAACAAATAAATAAGAGGAGATTATGGCACAAAGAGGAATAAGAGAATACGACGGCAAGAGAATCCTTTTTGACGGACTGGCTAAGGCTATTCCGTCATTCAAAGGACTTTCTGCGAAACTTGCATTGGTTACTCCGGAAACAAAACCGGAAGAGCTTCTGAAAGCTAATCCGTGGCTTAAAGAAGGCCTGCTTGTGGCCAAGCCTGACCAGCTTTTCGGTAAACGCGGCAAAAACGGACTTGTGCTTGCCGGTAAGAATTGGGAAGAAACCTGGAAATGGATTTCCGAAAGAATGAATAAGGAAACAACCATCACTACAGGCGGGGATAAAAAAATAACCGGCGTTCTTACGCATTTCCTTATAGAGCCTTTTACGCCCCATAAAGATAATGAGGAAGGCTATATTTCCATAAAATCCGCAAGGGATTATGACATAATTTATCTGTCTGCCCAAGGCGGAATTTATGTGGAAGAAAACTGGGACAAGGTTAAGGAAACGCATGTAGGCATTTTGGAAGACATTGAAAACATAAAAATAAATATGCCTGACTTCGGAGCGAACAATGCCTTGGTAGAAAACTTTGTAAAGGAAGTGTATAAGATTTATTGCGCAGGCAATTTCTCATATCTTGAGATTAATCCTTTCACTTTCAGCAATGGGGCAGTCATTCCATTGGACTTCGTGGCACGCGTAGATGACACAGGGGCTTTTGAAAGTAAAAAAATCTGGGGAAAAATTGAATTCCCGTCTTCTTTTGGCCAGAAGCTCACTAAAGAAGAGCTTTATATACGCGACTTGGATTCTAAGACCGGCGCAAGCCTTAAGCTTACAATCCTTAATCCGGAAGGCCGTATTTGGAACATGGTTGCCGGCGGCGGCGCTTCAGTGATTTATGCTGACACAGTATGTGACCTTGGTTTTTCCAAGGAACTGGCCAACTATGGCGAATACTCAGGCGACCCGTCAGAGGAATTCACATATCTGTATGCTAAGACTATTTTGGACCTCATGACCCGCACGAAGCATCCTCAGGGCAAGGTTCTCACTATCGGCGGCGGAATAGCCAATTTTACCGATGTCGCAAAAACATTCAAAGGCATTATACGCGCCCTTAAGGAATATCAGCAGAAACTGATAGACAATAATGTTGTAATATATGTGCGCCGCGGAGGCCCGAATTATCAGGAAGGCCTCTCCAATATGCGCAAGCTAGGCGAAACTCTGGGAGTGCCTATACATGTGTACGGCCCGGAAACGCACATGACGGCAGTAGTCTCCATGGCCCTCTGCCCTGAAAAAAAATAAAGCGGAGGCAATAAAGAAAAATGAAACCTGAACTTTTTACTAAAGAAACAACCGCAATTATATACGGCTATCAGCAGAAAGCCATTCAGCGTATGCTGGACTTTGACTATGCCTGCGGCCGCAAAACGCCGTCTGTGGCCTGCATAGTGAACCCCAGCCGTGACGGAGTGCACAAAGTGTTTTTCGGCAAGGGGGAAATACTTATCCCGATGTACAAGACCATTAGGGCTGCATGCTCTCATCATCCGAAAGCAGACGTCATGGTTAATTTTGCTTCATTCAGAAGCGCATTTGACACCAGCATGGAAGCCCTTCACGAACCCCAGATACGCACTGTGTGCGTAATTGCGGAAGGCGTGCCTGAGCGCCGCGAGAGAATCCTTGCTGCAGAAGCAAAAAAATTAGATAAGATGGTAATAGGCCCTGCCACGGTAGGCGGAATTAAGGCCGGCTGCTTCAAAATTGCCAACACAGCCGGTACTTATGACAATATCATTGCCAGTAAGCTGAACCGCCCCGGCAGCGTAGGGTTTGTCTCTAAATCAGGAGGCCTTTCCAATGAGTGCTACAATATCATAGCCCGCAATACTGATGGCTTATATGAAGGCATAGCTATTGGCGGCGACGCATATCCAGGCTCAACACTGCTGGATCATATTCTCCGCTATGAAGCCATTCCTGAAGTAAAGATGATTGTTGCCCTCGGCGAAATCGGCGGCACGGAAGAATTCCGAATAGTAGAGGCCCTGAAGACAAAGAAAATAACAAAGCCTCTTGTGATATGGGTAACCGGAACCTGCTCTAAGATGTTCCCAGCCGGAGTGCAGTTCGGACATGCCGGAGCAAAAGCTGGCGCTGCTAATGAAACGGCAGACGCTAAGAATGCCGCGCTTAAGGAAGCCGGAGCTCTTGTGCCTAATTCATTTGATGACTATGGCATTCTTATTAATGAAACTTATAAGAAACTGGTTGCCGAAGGCACTATTGTTCCTGCCCCGGAGGTTAAAGCTCCCGTTCTGCCAATGGATTATGAGCAGGCAGTGAAGGAAGGCAAAATCCGCAAGGCTACTACATTCATTGCCACTATTTCTAACGAGAAAGGCGATGAACTGGAATATAACCATGTAAAGATTTCCGATGTGCTCAATTGCGGTCTCGGAATAGGCAATGTCATCGGCCTGCTCTGGTTCAAAAAACAGCTGCCGGCATATTGCTGCAAATTCCTTGAGAATGCTCTTATGCTTACAGCGGATCATGGCCCGGCGGTTTCTGGAGCGCATAATGCCATAGTGGCTGCCCGCGCCGGCAAGGATATTATTTCCTGTCTCGCTTCTGGTATACTTACCATCGGCCCCCGCTTTGGCGGAGCAATTGATGGAGCTGCCCAGAATTTCAAGCGCGCTATGGAAAGCGGCCTTACTCCTGACCAGTTCATCAAGGAAATGAAAGCCAAAGGCATCAATATTCCTGGCATTGGACATAAGGTTAAGAGCGTAAACAATCCGGATATGCGCGTAACGAATCTTAAAGCCTTCGTTATGAAGAACTTCAAAGAGCATAAACTTTTGGATTATGCTTTGGAAGTTGAGAAAATCACCACGCAGAAGAAAGGCACTCTCATTCTAAATGTGGACGGATGCATAGGCATTTGTTTTGTGGATATGCTTATGACATCTGGCTGTTTCACAAAAGAGGAGATAGACTCTATCATAGACATGGGCTGCCTTAATGCTCTGTTTGTGATAGGCCGCTCAATCGGCATTTTTGGCCATATCTTTGACCAGAAGAGGCTGAAACAGCCGCTGTACAGAACCCCGTATGATGAAATAGCATACATGACGGATCTTTGATTAATCAAAGTTTCTTAGAGAAGAAGGGCCTTCTGAAAGAGGCCCTTCTTCATTTCATTTATTTTTGTATAATATTAATGATGTATTATTTAACGGAGGAATCCTGAATACTATGAAGAAAACTTTATTTGCTCTTGCTGCTATGGCTCTTGCGATTCCGGCTTTTGCCCAGGAATCTGCCAAGCCTGAAATGACGGAAGCTCAGAAAACCATGTATTTTCTTGGCGGAGCTCTTTATTCCCAGGTGCAGTCTTTTGATTTCACAGCTGAGGAACAGGAATATATAACTAAAGGTTTTGAAGCCGCAGTGAAGAAAAAATCCATAAGCCTTGATCCAGCCAAATACAATCAGGAAATTCAGAAAACGCTTGAAGCGAAACACAAAAAGAAAGTTGATGCCGTTAAAGCTGAAGGAAAGGCTTTTATTGCCAGCGAGACCAAAGCCCATAAGAAGAGAAAGCCTCAGACTCTTAAATCTGGCGCAGTTTACATACAGGTTGAAAAAGGAAAAGGCAAAGCTCCGAAAGAAACAGACGTTGTAAAAGTCCATTACCATGGCACTTTCCCCAATGGCAAGGTTTTTGACTCGTCTGTGGAAAGAAAACAGCCGGCGGAATTTCCTCTTAATGGCGTGATTCCATGCTGGACAGAAGGCGTTCAGAAAATGAAAGTTGGCGGCAAAGCCATACTGCTGTGTCCTTCAGAAACAGCATACGGCGATCGTCAGGTAGGTCCTATTCCCGGAGGCTCAACTCTTAAGTTTGAAGTGGAGCTTCTTGAGATAGTTCCTCCTGCACCAGAAGAAACTGCTGCTCCGGAAAAGAAATAATAGTTTCCTGAGAGCTCTAATATAAATGGAAAAAGGTTCTGTCTCAGACAGGGCCTTTTTAATTTGTATAATTTATTTATGACTAATATTCAGATTATGTGGCTGGTTTTTATCGTGGTTGCTACGGTAATGTTCTGCCTTGATATAAAACTTTCTGCCCAGCATGTTCATGAGATAAATCGCAAAGAAGCGATTAAGCTCTGCATAACATGGGTGGTTATAACCGTATTATTTGGCCTGCTTACAGGATGGATGCTGGATTATACCCGCATGATACAGTTCTTTACAGGCTATGTTATTGAGTATTCCCTCTCAATGGACAATATGTTTGTTTTTATAATGATATTTTCCTATTTTGGCGTGCCAAGAAAGTATCAGCCTAAAATACTTACATGGGGCATATTGGGAGCAGTGGCAATGCGCCTTGTCCTGATTTTTGCTGGCGTTGAGCTTTTAAATCACTTTCACTGGCTGCTTTATGTATTTGGCGGAATCTTGATTTTTACAGCTGCTAAAATGGCTTTTCAAAAAGACGGCGAGGAGGATCCTGGAAGGAATCCTGTTCTGAAGCTGCTTGGCATGGCAATGCCTATTGATAAGGAAGACCGCAGCGGAGATTTCTTTGTCAAAAAGAATTCCGTATGGCATGCCACTATTCTTTTCGCCACCCTGCTGGTCATAGAAACTTCTGATCTTATTTTTGCTGTGGATTCAATTCCCGCTGTGCTTGGCATTTCCAGGGAGACTTTTATTGTTTATACCTCTAATGTGTTTGCTGTCGTTGGCTTGCGCTCCCTTTATTTCCTGCTGGCCTCAATCATGGATCTTTTCCGTTTCCTGAAACCTGCTATTTCAATAATTTTGTGTTTCGTGGGCGTAAAAATGATTGGAGAGCATTGGTTTCAGATTTCGCCTATGGTATCGCTGGCGGTTATTTTGTGTGTGCTTGGCCTGTCAATTCTTCTTTCGGTTATGTTCCCGGAAAATAAGGGTAAAAATGAGAATGCGGCATGATAAGCGCGCTCAAATACTTCTAGACATTTCTTGTTAATTATTTTAAAATAAATAAAACAGCAGTTATTTCAGGAGGCAAAATTACAATGAAAAACACTTTTGACATCGTTCTGCTTCTGGCTCTTCCGGCATCAGGAAAATCGGAAGTAAGGCGTTTCCTTGCCAACATAGAGCCTGAAAGGCTTAAAAAGGATTTCCATATTGGCCAGAATATGCAGTTAGATGATTTTCCTTATGTGCATCTTATGCGTCGCATTGATGACGAGCTGTCTAAAATAGGCGAAAAACGTATTTTCTTTAAGGCTGGCACAGAGCCATTTATTAATCCTAAGGATTGGGGAACTCTTGTGAACCTGCTTAATGAAGATTATAAAGATCTTATGAACAGAAACCGCATTAATTGCAAGTCAGCTGCTGAACTGCTTTTTATGCGTATGGATAGAGCTGCCCAGATTGCAGGCATTGCTCCGCGTCTTTCCATTCTGCCTGAATCTTCAAGAGTTAAGCTTGCCGAAGCTCTTGAGAAGGAAGCCAAGGATCTTCTTGAAGAAAAGGAAGCCCAGTATGCAGATTCCTATGAGGGGCGCACGATTGTAATAGAAGCTGCACGCGGGGGCCCGGATGGCTCTTCCCTGCCGCTGCCTGCTCCTTTTGGCTATCAGTATTCTTTGGCTCAGTTCTGCCCTGAAATACTGGAGCGTGCCGTAATCCTTTATATTTGGGTTACTCCTGAAGAAAGCCGCCGCAAGAACACTGCGCGCACAGATCCTAATGATCCCGGATCAATCATCAATCATGGCGTTCCAATGTCTGTCATGCTTAATGATTATGGCTGCGATGACATGAAATATCTGGAAGAACATTCAGATATAAAAGATACCATCACAGTGAATGCTCATGGCAAAACATATCATCTGCCAATAGGCAGCTTTGATAACCGCACAGACAGGACAACATTCCTCCGCGGTGATCCTAAAGCATGGGATGCCCAGAAAGTTAAGGATATCACAGAGAGCATAAAGGGCGCTACAGACAAGATATTTGCCAATTACAGCAAAAAATAATTCTTGCGGTTCTATAGCAACATAAAAATATCCGTTTCTGTATTTACAGGAACGGATATTTTTATTTCAGTAAAAATTTTGTATACTTTATTTGAACCGCCGAGATAGCTCAATTGGTAGAGCGCTCGCTTCGTAAGCGATAGGTTGTGGGTTCAAGTCCCATTCTCGGCTAAAATTTGTGAGGGCTGAAAAAGCCCTTTTTTTATACTATGGCAAAAAACTCGGCATTGGCAGATAATCCGGGCAGCTTTATGTTTGCCCCTGGCGTAAGTTTTCTTAGGAAAGCTCTTTGCTGGTGGATTCCTATCCTCTACCTTTTAATTTCAGATATGTTTTACCTGCGCACCTATGATTCAGCGCAGGTTAAGATAACTTTGCTTCAAATGGGCGGGTTTTCAATGCTGGGTTTATGGTTTTCCTTGTTAGTTCTTGAAGGCAAGAAGGCTTTCAGCAAGGCTGATTTCCTTATGCTTGCCCCATTCATAGCATATCTTGCTTATATCCTTCTATCATTCCTGCATGTGCCTTATCATGGCCCCAGCGTTGACGATCTGGTCAGGTACATACTGTATATGAGCGTCACTCTTATTGTGATACGGGAATTTTCTAAGCCGGATATAGACAGGCTTACTAAAATACTGCTCATAACCGGTTATATATCTGTGCTTTATGGTTTCATACAGTTTCTTGATACGAGATTTTTCCCTCCAAAAGAAATGGGGCCAGGTTTGGATCCTTTCCTGTGGCGCTGGGCTTTTGGCAAAAGGGTTTTTTCAACATACGGGAATCCTAATTTTTTTGGAAATTTCCTAGTGCTCATATTGCCCATAGCTGTTGCGCAATTCCTAAAAAAGAAAAATGTTCTGTTAATTCCTTTAATAGTTTTGGATATTTTATGCTTGTATGCTACTGAAACCAAGGGAGCATGGCTTGGCTTTGCTGTAACAGTATTTATTTTTTCCGTGTTTTATGGCTATTATTTCATTAGGGAAAGAATGAAAATCAGCAGGATGAAATTCCTTGCCATCTCCGCTATCATTCCGCTGCTGGCATTTTCTGCTGTTTTGGTTTACAGCTATCTAAGGCCATCGTCAGTCAGTTTCCGTGTGGCCACATGGCTTTCAACTTGGGAAATGGCAGAAACGCATCCTCTGATAGGCTTGGGAGTAGGCTGTTTCAAGGTCATATATCCTGCTTACCGCAGACCGATTATTTTTCATATAGAGGGCAGACATAATACCGAAACAGACCATGCAGAGCAGGAACATCTTGAGCAGTTAATGGATAATGGAATTATCGGCGGCGGAATTTATTTTTGGATGATTATTTTTGTTACGGTTGTAGGACTAAGGACTCTAACTGTTAAAACAGATAATCTGCCGCCTGGCGCAAGAGCTCCAGATGAGGCTTATGATCTTCTTGGCTATCTTGTGGCTTTCCTTGGGATGCTGGCGCATAATTGTACGGATGTAAGCATGAGATTTGTGTCATCCGGCATATTCTTAGGCTTGCTGCCTGGAATCATCGTGAACATAGCCAGAGGCCGCGGATTATGGGAAATACACTACATAGGCGAGGAAGGCCGGGAAACAGAGAAAAAAGAGCTTTTGCTCATGGCTGGGCTTTCAAAATCTGGTTTTTACGGCACATCCATTGGCAAAATACTGATATGGATTCTTCGCATTGCAGCCATATCTGCTGTTGTATATTTTGCCCTAACCGTAATGAAGGAGTTTAGCTCTCTTCAGGGAAATGCAAATCTCTATTCAGATTCTGGGGAAATATTGCAATGGAAGCTTGCCTGGACGATTTTAGTGTCAGTTATTATTGCAGGTTCTGCCGTTTTTGTTACAGTTATTCTTAAGGGCCGCTCATTTATTGTGCCGGCTGCATTAGCTCTTTCTCTTCTGCCATCTTATTATTTCTGGGGCTGGTTTAAAGCAGATGTTTACCATAATATGGCTATATTTTTCTCTAAAAAAGGAAAATGGGCTGAAGCGGTGGATTATTACAGAAAAGTCAGCAGATATAACGCTTTCTTCATAATGCCGTATTATTTTGTTGGCAATGTGTTTAATGACCGGTTCAATATGGAATTGGCATATAAAGAGGAACTGGGCGATACGGGATTTGTTCCCAGGAATGATTATGAAAGGGCCATGGAATCTTATTCCAAGGTTAGGTCAATGGCTCCTAATTATGTTCAAATGTATCATCAGCTGGGCCTGCTTCATTTGAAGCTTCATGACTACTTTCTGCGGCTAGGCAAGCCTAATGAAGCTGAAGCCGCAATAGATGAATCTTTGCGTTATTTTGAAATGTATGAAAAACTGGACCCGGTATATCCTAATAATTACTATCGTAAAGCCCAGATTTATATAAACCGCAAGCAATACGAGAAAGCATCCTTGGAGTATGAGCATTACATAAATGCATGGAAATGTTTTAGAAAAGACCATAAGCATGAAAACTCTGAAGCATATTTGAACTATGGCAATGTTCTGTTTATGATGGGGAGGCTTGAGGAGGCTGCGGCAAATTACCGCAAAAGCCTTGAATTAGAGCCCAATTCTGCATATGCCTTGCATAATCTTGAAATAACAGAGAAGAATTTGAGGCATTGATGCTGCTATGAGTGCATTTCTGCTTTTCATAGCATGTTTTGCCGCTCCTCTGGTTTTTTTTACTGATCTGACCAGAAATCCATTCAGCATGCAGCAGCTTCTGCTTTCATTGAGCCTGGCTGCTGTTTGGATTTTTCTTCTTGCGCGGGGCATGCTTGTCAGGCGCTTTATATTTTATCGCACAGCTGCTGATTTTCCTATTCTGCTGTTTTTAGCTGTCTGCATGTGTTCATTTGTTTATTCATATTTTGGCCATGCTGCTTTTTTTCGTCCGTCTATTTTAAATGCCGCATTAAAAGGTCTGCTCTTTATTGCCTTCTGCATTCCAATATTTTATTTGTCAGCCGGCATGAAGAGAGAAAGAGATATTTCAATTTCTGAATCTAAATCTTGCTTAAGATATATCGTCTTTATTTTTTCATGGGGGGGCTTGTGGCTTCTTTATCCTTGGCTCCATATATCGGGGCAAGCCTCTTCTTTTATAGGAAAGATATTTGATCCGTATGGAACTTTCCTGTTTATTATTGCTTTTATATGGCTTAGGCCTTTCCTTAAGCCAAACCGCAATGATATTTTTCGCCTTCTTATCGCAGTAGGAATAATCGCATCGCTATATGGCATATTTCAGTATTTTGACGGCGAAATGATATGGGATAAACAGCTCAATTCCTATGGGCGAAGGCCTGTATCCACATTTGGAAATCCGAATTTTCTTTCTTCTTATGTTGTAATGCTGTTGCCGCTTGTATCTTACCGTTTAATTTTTGCTTCAGCTAAGGCAGAGCGTTTTTTTTATTCTTTAGCTATTTTTTTATATACAGGGGCTCTTATTTGCAGCATGGCTCGCTCGTCTTGGATTGGAGCTTTTTTAGGAATGTCTTTTATGTGCATTGCTCTTTATGTGAAGAAAAAATGCTTAATAATTCCGTCAAAAAATAAGAAATTCTTAAAAAAAATATCTCTGTCCGTAATTTTGCTTGTGTTGCTTTTCCCGTCTGGCCCTGATAATTTTGTTCCGGCTGTTGCGGACCGCATTGCAGATGCTTTTTCAGGAATTATTTTTACAGATGCGTCGTCAGAAAAAATAAATACAAAATCTTCCGGCATGGCAGCAGAAATTTCTTTGCCAGCCTCTGATGAAAATTTCCCTAAAGATCATCTTTTAGATAAGAAAATCAATGCTTCCTTATATCAGCGTCTTTTTATGCATGCTGCGGCATGGCAGATGGGGTTGGAAAATCCGATGTTTGGCAAAGGTTTTGCCCAATTTGAGCCTTTCAATGCTTTTTATCAGGGCAGGCTTCTTGCCTCATTTCCCAATTTTAGAGATCTTCGCACTCATGCGAATGGGGCTCATAATGAAATAGCTCAAATTTGGGCAGAGCTTGGACTATGCGGCCTTGCTGCCTTTTTTCTTATAATAGCTGTTTTTGCCAGGCTTTTTAGTTCTCGCATGAGTTTGATAAAGAAGGAAACGCGTTTCTCTGATTCTGACTTGAACGTCATTACTGAAAATATCCAACCAGTTTTAGAGAGCCAGCATTCGGACTTGCTTTTTATTCCTCTTGCCTCTGGGCTTTTTGCTATGCTCGCAGACAATATGCTCAATGTGTCATTGCATTTTGCCATTCCGGCAGCTTTGTTCTGGTATATTGCGGGAGCTTTTATTGCTGAGACTAATGGAATAAGAAAATTTGAAATACTCTTTTTTTCTAAAGAAAAAGCCGAAATGGCTAATAATCTCAAGGCTCATTCTCCGAATGCAATATATTCTTTCTTTCTTGCTTTTGCTGTCTTTCTGTTTTTATGGGCATCTGTTTTCCAAATCCGCATTTTCCTGCATGAAGCATATTATTTCTTAGGCTATAAATCTTTCAGGCTCGGAAAGCCATTAGAAGCTGCGTCTTTTCTTGAGCAAGCTATGGGCTATGATTCTGGCGATGTGCATGCGGCATTTGAGCTTAGCAATGCATGGCATTCTGCCGCTGAACCTAAAAAAGCCGAACACGCCTTGATTAGGGCTATTAAAGCTAATGCCGGATACGATGAGCTCTATTCAAATCTGGCTGCAGTTCTTTATAGCCAGGGCAGGTATAAGGAAGCTTTGCCTTTTGCTAACTTATCGTCGTTTATAAATCCATTTAGCAGTGACGCATGGAATATTATGAGCAAAATATATGTCTCTCTGAAACCAGAAGAAATATACCTTAAAGATGCTGTTTCATCATATTCTGAAGCCGAGAGTTTTTTTCCTGAAGATCCTTCTTATGCAAACATGTTAGGATATTTATATATTAATGCCGGAATGAAAAAAGAAGCTTCAGCTCTCTTTGCAAAAGCCGTGAAGGCACATCCTGAAAATCAGATGATTGCCGACAACCTGATTCTTGCCTCTTCTTATTCGGAAGAAGGAAAATCGGCTTTAAAGTGGATTAAAGAGTATTACAGGCTTTCGAAAATTCTCGGGAGTTTTAAGGATAGCGCTTCAGTTTCAAAGACAGAATCTGGCCTTGCGGATCTTGATAAAATGTTAATTGATAACCCTAACGATTTTAGGCTTCATGAGCTTCGCGCCAAATATCTTTTTAAACTAAAGCGTTATTCAGAGGCGGCCAGAGAAATGCTTTATGTGCTTGAGCATGCGGAAAGGGATCCTAATGCCCGTTATGGACTTGCTGTTATTTGCGAAAATGCCGCTCAAAATGAAATGGCAATTAAGGAGCTGGATCTTGTCTTGCGTTTTCACCCTGAAAACAGGCGCGCTGCAGTCAGAAAAAAATTGCTTCAGAAAAAATAGATATGAAAAATTTATGTTTTTTATAATTAAAATTTTAAAAAATGCCGATTAATAATGTATACTATAATTTATAAATGAAGAAACCGATGAAAAAAACGGAAGGATATTATATGCCAGGCAAGTTTTTTGCTTCTTTTTTATCAGCTGTTATATTTTTAACCTCAGCTATTCCTGCAGTCGCACAGGAAGATTCGTCTAGCGGAATGAGCCGTTCTATGGATCAGGCCATACGTCTTTACCGCGCAGGAGAAAGCACGGAAGCTATGGATAGGTTCATGGATATCCTTGTCAAAGGTTCACCTTCTGAAAAAGCCTTAGCAAATGAATATATATCTAAAATTACTATGGGCATGAATACCGGCGTTACGGGAATTAACGATGATGACACGGATGCGGGGCTTGCCGCTGTGCGCCAGCAGAATCAGACGAGAAAAAATGCGGCACATGGAATAAAAAGCACATCTGGTGCGGATTATGCGCCTGAGCGGGTTTCAGAAGTAAATTCCGCAGCTAGAAAAGATGTGATTGCTAAGCGGGTTTATAAAGCTACAGAAGAAATGCGCCGGGATGTGCTGCTTAAGCTTAGCAATCTGTCTAGCGTAAAGTTATATACTAAAAACGGACGCCTTACCGCATTGTCCATGAATTCCAATTTCTTTTTCGCTGGCGATACTGCTTTTAAAAGCGGAACTGAAGAAGCCTTGGGCCTCATATCCGGCCTCATATTTGCGCTTGGAAAGGTAAGCTGTCTTATATTGCCTGAAGGCTCAGTGGGCGGGGACATAAAGATAAAAAATATCCGTCGCGCAATAGCCTTAAATTCATATCTGGAAAACCGCGGCGTTGCTAAAGCAAAAATAGATGTTGACCTCGTTGGAAATGATGTTTCTATTCCAAAAGAGCTCAGTAATGTTGGCGGGCTCATAATACTTTTTGACTATTCTAGGGAACCTCGTCTTAAACCTGTTGATGACATGAAGACTAAAGGGCCAAGGGTGTCACTTGGCGTTTATCCTACAGCCATAGCGCCGCATAAAAATGAGGGAGCGATTGTTGAATTTTCCGTTATGGAGCTGCCCTCCGGCATACCTTCCTGGTCATTCCAGGTTTATCAGTCTCAGCCTGACGGCTCTAGGCTTCAGCTTCAGGAAATACATGGCACAGGCGCGCAATATAATCAAAGCTATTGGAATGGACGCCGCAATTTCTTTGGCATACCTTATCCGGCAGGCAGATATATTTTCTCTCTCACGGCAAAAGATGTGGAAGGAAATGAAACTACCATAAGCCGTTATATTCAGATACAGCCTTCTCCTCAGGAAGGCCAGCGCGCAAAGGTTTCCAATGTCCGAACTCTAAAGCAAAAGGCTACGCCTGGGAATGAATTTGAAAGCATGAATATAGATTTGGATGACTCCCCTGCTGCTAAAAAGAAGACAGCCAAGAAAACTTCTAAAAAGAAGTCTTCTAAAAAAAAGGTAACAAACAAGAAATCTAATGCGGCTAAAGATTCATCGTCTCAAGATTCATCCAAGGATTCATTTAAGGTATATTTCCGTGAAAATACGGCTAATATAACATCATCCGGTGAAAAGAAAATTTCTGAAATAGCGGATGTCCTAACTGTAGATACTTCATCTACAGTTAGAATAACGGGCTATGCTTCTTCATCTGAACCAGATCCGCAGTCTTTGGCTGAGAGCAGAAGCAATTATGTCGCTGATAAGTTTGTAGAGGAATACAGCATTGATGCATCCCGAATTACTACAACATCATCTGTTTCTGATACACCGCAGTGTTTCGCAAATGTTGAAATTAACAATTCTAAATAAGGCATAATAGGGCAGAAGATAATTATGGCAACGAAAAAAAATAATAAAAAAGGCGTACTTGGCATTTATATCTCTCCTAAGGAAATAGCTATTGCTGAAGTTCAGCTTAAAGGGGCTGGCAAGCTTCAGCCTGATCATCTGGTTAAGTTTCCTACGGATTTCCCTAAGAAAGATGGCGCTCAGCGTCCGATGTCTCAGAATGCTGATTTTTTTAAGCCTGGAGCGGCGTGGGTAAATAAATTTAAGACGGCAATTAAAAAAGTAAACTGGAATGCTTCAGATGCTGTTGTAACATTGTCAGAAAGTTTTGGTATTTTAAGATATTTTTCAATGCCGGCAATCCCGCGAAAATTTTGGTCTAAGTCTATTCCTCTGGAATCAAAAAAATACATACCTTTGTCATTTGACAATGTTATGATGGATTATGATGCTATTCCGTCAGAGCAAGGAAAAAAATTGAGCGTGCTCTTTGGTATTTCCCAAAAAGACACTATAGATTTTCTTGTATCTTTATTAAAGGAAATGGGATTCAGGCTTGCATCGCTGGAAATATCTTCTGTTTCTCTGGAGAGGCTTTTTTCTTACATTGATCCTAAAGACCATGTAAGCCATGGATACGTTCACGCTGCAGAAGATGCCACGCATTTGCTTTTTTCTGCAAATGGAAGGCCTGTGCTTCACCGCGAATTTGAAAATGAGGGAGGCAATGAGCGCCGCCGCCTGGATTTAAAAGGAGCTATTCAGTTTGTAGACCGTTATACGGAAGGAGATGGTTTTAAAACTATAATTCTTTCCGGCAATTATGCTCAGGTCATGAAAGAAAACATTGAAAGGGAAGCTGCTCCTTTGCCTGTTGTGATGATGGACATTCCGCCTTTATGCGGCACTAAGGATGATTCTCCAACGGCACTATTTGCCATAGGCGCTGCGCTTTTTGAAAAATTTCCGTCTAAACTGCGCATGGATATTTCCGGCATAAGCACTGCCTTAAGAGTGACTAATGAAATACAAAAAGTTGTCTATGGGGTAGGCGCAGTGATTACTGCTATTCTTCTTCTGCTTATTTTGAACGGACACCGTAAAATGGCATCCATTAATAGCGATCTCCAGGCTTATACGCAACAGAATTCTACTAGCGACCTTACCGGTTCTAGTGCTGAGGACATACGCTCTAAAATAGATGCAATGAAACAGCAATCTAATACATTGTCGTATCTGTTCTCTAAAAATGACTTCCTTGCCCCTAAACTGTCAGTCTTAGTTGATGTAATTCCCAAGCAGCTGTGGGTAGAGAATATTACTTATGTTAATGTTCTTGCTTTAAGCGCATCTGGAGGAAGCCGTTCTGGCGGATCCGGCAGAATGTTAAATTTTTCCGGCGGAACTTATCTTACGGGCGAGGCTCGTTCTCAGGTCACAGAAGGTTTTTTAAGAGACTTGAAAAAAAATGAAAATGAGTTTAAAGTCTACCTTCCTCCAAAAGGTTCAATGTCTCTTTCTGTTTCAGCTGCTCAAAAGGCGAAGCCTGGCCAGGCATCTGACGGTATATCTAAGTTTAGCATTGATGCTACTGAGGGAGGAATATAATGCCAGAAGATAAAGATAAAAAAACAGTTTCCGCAGAACAAAATGCTCCTGTAAAAAAGCAAAAATCTCAAGGCGAGGATATTGGTAAAAAAATACAAGATTATTTTGATTATCTGCAAGTTGTATATGCGGAGAGAGGCTTTGAGCCGTTTAAAATACCAGTTCTCGTAGTGCTTGGCATTACATTTTCTTTGTATTTTTTCTTGTATACTCCAATTGAACCAAAAATTTCTGATCTTCAGTCTAAGCTTGATACGCAAAGGACTATTTCTGAAAGCCTTGGGGAATATAATGATGCAAAGAATACTATAACGGAATATAAAAAGAAGCTTCCTATGTATAAAGACAGGGAAGACTGGCTTAACTACCTTATCATTTCTACCGCTAAAGAACTCGGCATTGAAATAGAGTCCTTATCCCCTCAACAGATTACTGAGGAAGGTAAATTTGCAATAGCATCTAGAAATGTGGAAACTACTTTGATGTTTGAAGATGCAGGAAAGTGGATTGAGAAGCTTGAGAATGCTCCGGTTTTTATCCGCATAACAAATGCTTCTATTAACAAAATTCAAGAAGATCCTGCTTATGTTAAATTGACTATGTCTATCTCTACTGTCTTTCTTAAAGATTAAATCATGGAGGTAATATGAAATATTTTCTATTTTCTTTGTTTTGTTATTTTTCTTTTATCTCTGTGTCGGCAGCCCAGGAAACGCCGGTTTCTATGCCAGCTGATAAAGCTAACAGCGTATCGGATTCTGCTCAGCAGTCTGCAGCAGGTTCGGATGCTGCTAAGAGCGTGCCTGCGGAAGCCGCTGTTGCGTCATCAACGCAGGCTGTGCAGCCAAATTCTGTAGAAACATCATCAGCTTCAGTTCAGGCAGCTGCCGCTGACGGACAATCGCCGGAACCTGCGGCTGATAATCAAGCGCCAGAACGGCCTAAAAATAAGTCTTATTTTGCCCCAGTAAGGAATCACAATCCAATGATGTCTCCTAGAGATTATGAGAAGATACGTCGTGAGGAGCAGGCTAAATTAGATGCTGAAAAAGAGGCTAGGCTTGCTGCCGAAAGAGCCGCGCAAGCTCAGCAGGCGGGGTATGAGTATAATCCTGAAACAAATGTTGTTAGAAAAAAACCAAATCCTCTTGTTATTCTGGAAAGGAGACTTCGGCTTCAAGGCATTATGGGGAATATGGTAATTATTAATGGTGAAACATATTCAAAGGGCGAGGTTATTTCAAGAACTGGCGGAGCTAAGGTGAAAACCATTGGCGGAAATTATATAATAGTAGAATATAAAGGCAAGACTTTTAAAAAGGTCATGAAAAACTGATTTAGTAAAAATATGCACACAGGCAAGGAGCAGGTATGAAGTTTATAAAACTTTTATTATGCAGTCTGCTGATAACCGAGCAGGCTATTTTCCCTATAGGGTATGCGACAGCGCAGGAAAAACCCTTTATGCAGGATCTTCAGGGCGGTGATGATGGCGGCCCTATGTTAGATGATGAGCCTGCCTCTTCTCCGGCAAGGGCTTCCGTCCCAAAAGCATCAACTCCAGGAACTCCTGTGCAGATAGGCGGTAAATCACAGCGTGAAACTCCTATGTATGAAGGGGCTGAAACGACTTCTCCCCTTGATCGCAAGATAGGACCAGTACGTTTGAAAGGCGCTCCCCTTACAACATTCCTAGACGTTATATCTGCCCAGTCTGGAGTAAGCTTTATAGTGGCCGACGGCGTTGAAAATAAAAATATGACCGTTTTTCTCCGCCAGACCACAGTTCGGGAAGCTTTGGAACTCCTTCTTCGCGTAAAAGGCCTTACCTATCAGCGCATAGGCAGAAGCAATACATTTATTGTTCAGAGACGTTCTAGCGATACTCCGAACTTGATGACAAAAATATATACGCTTAATTATATTCCTCTTATTCCAATGAATTCTTCTGCTGGCGGAAATAATGATAGCGGTTCATCTTCATTTGGCAGTTCATCCGGCGGCAACTCTTCTGGCGGCAGCGATCAGGGAGCTGCTAGCGGGAGCGGGGACGGCATAGCAATCATTAAAGTTATAAGCGGAGTATTAACTAAGAACGGAAATATCACAACGGATGCCCGTTCTAATGCTATCATTATAACTGATGTGCCTGAATCTTTCCCGCAAATAGAGCAGATTATTGCAGAGCTGGACAAGAAGGCTCCGCAAATACTTATAGAAGCCCAAATAGTTGAAATTAATACTAGCCGTCTTAATGAGCTTGGCATTGAATGGGGCGGATCCCGAGGTGAAATGGCATACTTCCAAGGCGGTGCCCATACTTCCAATTATCTGTTAAGGCCTGGTTTTTTCTCTGGCGACCAATGGAAAAAGTTTTTTGGCTCATATTCTGGTTCCGGAGAGCCTGAAGCTCAAGGCGGACAATCATTTTCATTTGATGACACCGGAATGCAGTATGGCGTTTTTAGCCTTCAGCAGCTCCAGGCTACATTTAGGGCTCTGATTTCTCGCGGAGAGGGACGTTATTTAGGCAAACCAAAAATCATTGCCATGAATAACAAAGCTGCGCGCATTGAAACCTCTAAAAATGCGGCCATAGGCGTAAATAGCGAATCTAACCAGGGTGCTACAAGTTCAAGCGTAGAAAGGCAGGAGACAGGCCTTATACTTGAGGTTACTCCGCAGGTGAATAAAGAAGGGTATATCACTTTGCAGGTAAATCCTCAGTATTCTGATATTACAGCTTCCAACATTGCTGTAAATGGAGGCACTGTGTATGATCCTATTACGAGAGCAGCGCAGACTCTTGTGCGCGTTAAAAATGGACAGACCGTGGTAATTGGCGGCATGCTGTCCTCTACTGAAAGCAAGACTGTGCGCAAAGTTCCTCTCTTGGGTTATATTCCAATAATCGGCTGGCTTTTCACAAGCGTCAGCTCTAATAGGCAGAATACTGACCTGGTAATATTTATTACCCCGACGATACTTGTGGATTGATTCTCTGCCGTGTTAATTTAATTATCGTACAGACGGGAAAAGGTAATTGTTCCCGTCTGTTTATTCTAAATATAAAAAAGGCTTTATTATATGGCAAAAAGACTTGGCGAAATAATGATACAGCAGGGCTGGATTAATGAAGAGCAGCTTCAGAAAGCCCTGAAATTTCAGAACCAGCAGGGCTGTCTTATTGGTGAAGCTTGCGTTAAGCTTAAATTCATTAATGAAATAAAGCTGGCTCAAGCCCTCAGCAAACAGCTTGGAATACCTTATGCTTCAATTGATAATCATGTTCTTGCTCCTGAAAAAGGACAGGGACTTGAGAAGATATTGAATGAGCAATTTTGCCGCGATAATGCTATAGTCCCTTTGTTCATGGAAGATGGCGTAATGGCTGTTGCCGTTTGTGATCCTACTAATATGATGCTGCTTGACAATATAAAGCTTGTAAGCGGCATGGAAATACAGCTCTTTGTCTCCACTAGAGATCAAATTTTAAAAACTATTGACTCTTTCTACAGCAGCCAGACAAATCTTATAGACCAGATTGTGGATGATAAGACCGGAGGCGGCGGCGATGATGTTGACGATGGCCTTACCCCCGACGGTAAGCTGGACTTGGATCGCGTTATTTCAGCTACGTCAAAAGGCGCACAGTCAATTAAGCTGGTAAACGCTATTATTAAACAGGCTATCGCAGAACGTACCAGCGATATTCATCTGGAGCGTTTTGACGAAAAGGTTTCTCTGAGGCTCAGAATTGACGGCGTGCTTTATGAGCGCACTCCTCCGCCTCTTGAACTTCTGGATCCTATTATTTCCCGTATAAAAATTTTGTCAAAGCTTGATATATCAGAACGCCGTTTGCCACAGGACGGAAGCTTTTCAATTAAATATCAGAACCGTATCATTGAAACCCGTGTTTCCGTATGTCCTACGGTATTTGGCGAAAAACTTGTTCTTCGTATTCTTGACAAAGGCGCAGTTGAGCTTAAAATTGATAATCTTGGTTTTGAGCCTCGTCAAAAGGCAGACTTCCTGGCCGGTGCCAGGGCTCCTAACGGCCTTTTGTTCTTAACAGGTCCCACAGGATCCGGTAAGACAACCACTCTTAATGCCGTGCTAAACACAATTAAGTCCCCTGAAGTCAATATCATGACTTTGGAAGACCCTGTAGAAATTAAGATGGAAGGCATAAGCCAGGTGCAGATTAAGGCTCAGATTGGCTTAACTTTCGCTGCAGGCCTTCGCTCATTCTTGCGCCAAGACCCTGACATCATCCTTGTCGGTGAGGTTCGCGATAATGAAACAGCCGAAGCATGCCTTAAGGCTGCCATGACAGGCCATTTGGTGCTTTCAACTTTGCATACAAATAGCGCATTGGAAGCTGTGCCTCGTCTGTTGGATATGGGCATTGAGAAATACCTTCTTGCCAGCACATTGCTAGTCATGGCTGCACAGCGTCTTGTCCGCCAGCTTTGCCCGTTCTGTAAGCAGCCATATAAGCCTTCCCCGGAGGTTATTGAGCAGTTTAATCATGAGTGCATGCTAAATCCTTTGCCAGATCCTAATAAGCTTGTTTTCTATAAGGCTGTTGGCTGTCCAAAGTGCATGAACATGGGGTATAAGGGCAGACGTGCCATATATGAAATATATTTTAATACGGAAGCCATGAAATCTGTTATTTATAAAGATGCTGATGTCCAAAAATTGGCTGTTGAGGCTGCAAAAGGCGGAGCCTGGAATCTTCGCGCAAGCGGCTGGCGCAGGGTAATGGCAGGCCTTACCACCGTAGAAGAAATGCTATCTGTAACAGTTACAGAGAAGTAAGCATGAAATAAGTGTTTTTTGAGTTTTTTTTCAAAAAGTATGCTATACTATTAAAAAGACAATACAAAAGGTGATTTATGGCCAGATTCACATATACAGTACAAGACAGCTCGGGAACAGTTACAACAGGCTCTGTTAATGCTGATGATGAAGATGCGGCAGTACAGTCCCTGCAGTCTAAAGGTTTTTTCATCCTGTCTATACAGGCTGAGGAGGAGAAGGGAAAGGGCATTGTAATCGGAGGTAAAAAAGGCGCTTATGGCAAGGTGCCAGGCTCTGACATGGTGTTCTTTGGCGAACAGCTTTCAACGCTTGTCGCTGGCGGCATCCCTCTAGTTAGGGCATTGGGACTTCTAAGCGAGCATGCCGAAAATAAGAACATGCAGATATGTCTAGGCATGGTCTATAAAGAGGTTTCCGCTGGCGGAACTTTGCATAAAGCACTTGAAAAGCACCCTAAAGTATTTAATGAAATATGGTGCTCTCTTGTTCAGGCTGGAGAAGTATCCGGACAGCTGGCGACTGTTCTGCGGCAGATTACTGAGTATGTGAGATCTCAGGAAGAACTGAAAGGAAAGATTATTTCAGCTCTTGCTTATCCTAGCGTCATGGCTCTTGGCGCCGGCGGTGTTCTTGTATACTTCATGATGTTTATTGTTCCAACCTTTGCTAAGATATTTGATGACTTCCACATGGAACTTCCTACCATAACAAAGGTTGTAATGGTCTTTTCTAATATCTTAACGCATTATGCTCTTGTAACATTGTTAGTCTTAGCTGGAATTATATGGGCACTCAAGGCTTATATATCGACGCCTGCTGGTTTGCTTAATTGGAATAAGTTTATTTTTTCCTTGCCTCTAGCTGGCCCGCTTATGAAAAACATGAATTTGGAACAGATGCTTACGACTATGTCTACTCTGCTTCGCAGCGGCGTTAGCATTCTTAATGCCGTGGCAGTGCTTGAGAACATGTTTAAAAGAAATCTAGTTTTCCAAAATGCCTTAAAAGCTGCAAAGGCAGATATAGCTGGCGGACGTTCTATATCGGAGTCTTTCAAGAAAACAGGAATATTCCCCGGCATGGTTACACAAATGATGTGGATGGGTGAAGAATCTGGTAAATTACCAGATATTATAGTTGTTCTTTCTTCATTCTATAAGCAGCAGATAAATCAGTTTATAGCGCGTTTTACCGCTATGATTGACCCGATATTGCTTGTAGGCATGGGCGGTATTGTAGGCGTACTGGTTATGAGTATATTTATTCCGATCTTCAAGATGTCTTCAATGGAAGGCGGAAGCATGTGACGATATGAAAAAAGGATTTACTCTTATTGAATTAATGATTGTTGTTCTTATTGTAGGCATAATTTCTGCAGCCGCAGTTCCATCTATGCAGAAATCTATGGATCTAAACCGTGCCACTGAGGCGATTGGAATTATGGTTCAGATTGGCATGGCTCAGAAAACATGCCGAATAAATAATATAACTAGTCAGAATGAGTCTTGTCCGGCAGCCAAGATTGTTAGTGCCTCGCATCATCTTATTGCTAATGGATATTATGTAAATATGGACTGGGAAAAGGCTGCTTATTTATATGGATCTGCCTCAACCTCAGAGTGCAAAACCGGCAATAAAACAATCAATAATAGTAATATGCTGTCATGCACTTCAAATAGAAACAATAGCGGTAATCCCTCTTATTATTACAGTTTAACCGGAAACTGCGTAAATGTAAGCGGAAAAAATTATTGTCCTGAAATGGGCGGGGCCTCCTCGGGAGGATCTACTTACTCAGGATCTTGATAGTGGTTTATATTTAATTAAAAAGGAATATTATGGAAAGAAAAGGTTTTTCACTCATTGAACTTCTTGTTGTTGTGCTTATCATAGGCATCCTTGCCAGCGTCGGCACTCCGCAATACTTAAAAACAGTAGATGTTTCTAGAGTAACAGACGGATTTGGCACGATGATGATGATAGGAGCTTCCCAGCAGATGTGCTGGATGGATAACCCTGGTAATAAGGGAGATTGCCTTGGCGAAGCATATCATGCAAAAATGACTAAAGCTCCTTATTTAGTACGGAATAGATATATTGCTCAACAGAAGTGGCCGGATAAGGGAGAGGTAAGAAAAGTTTTTTTTGGCACATCGGCATTTAATAGCACATCTTGCCCAGTAAGGAGCACATCTTTAAACGGTGATGCTAACACCACGGCATCCTGCATGTTGTATCCTACTCCAAATTCTTTGGGTGGCGAAGCTGGATATGTGGATGACAATAATGTCTGCATGAAGAAGAAAGGAAGTGCCGCAGCTCCTTCATGTCCATAATTTTAATTAGAGAGAGGAGTAATAAATGAAACAGAGAAAAGGGCAAAGCCTTATTGAAGTTACTGTTGCCGTGCTTATATCTGCCGTAACGGCTACTGGCGTTTTTTCTGTAATCCTTTCCACTAAATATTCCCATGTGAAGGCGGACAATAGGGAGTCAGCGGCAGTTGTTTTCCGTTCTGCGCAGGAATATCTTAAGCCTTATGTAAGCGCGGCAGCGATGAATTCCAACTATATTAGTGACTTCCTTCCTCGCGGCCAAAATATTTATGGCGAGTCAGGCTGGGCATTAGCTGATGGCACTCATAGCCTTAATTTTCTTATGTATAATATGCCGCAGCTTTCCGGTGCCACTTTGACATATACAGTTAGCACTGCAAACTGCAATTCCGGATCTAATGCACAAAATCTGGAATGCAGAAATGTGGTGTTTAATCTTAGCATTCCGGAGTAATGCTTATGAAGAAAAGAGATGCTTTTAGCCTTATGGAAGTTTTGGTTGCAACAATGATTTTTTCATTTGTTGCTTTATCCATGATTAGTGTTTATTATGCCGCAAACAGAAATGTTCTGCAAAACTTCCGTGCTGATAAACTTAAAGCTGATGTGGCAATATCTATGCGGGCAATAGGCAATGTAATGTCTCAGGCTACTAGAATTGAGACCCCTGGATATGGCAGTTCTGGAGATACTCTTCTTGTATTGTCTAATGTGGAATCAGGCTCAAATCCATGTTGTCCGATGGTTCCTGAATCCTATGGCGCGCCAGCTCCGCAATGGCATAAATTTTGCGTAGATTCACATAAAAATTTATGGTATTATAACGGGCCTGTCACTTCTTGCGGAAACTGTCCTAACATTACAAATTATTCAATTGTACGCACAGGTCTTTCAGATAACTGCGGAGCTGTTCCTGGGAGCAATGTTACAAGAATGCTGATGGCAACCAATATTCAAACTTATACTCCTGTTTTTTCTAGAGTATTGCAACCCACTACATTAACTACTACTGTAGGCTTATTGAATAGATATAGAAATGCAAGCCATACAAGGCTTGTAAATCCTCAGCATACCGTAAATGTGTTTTTAAATGCCAAATGGAATATAGGCAATACTGCAAATGCTTTGCAATCTCCTGTAGATTATGTTCTTGAAGGATATTTTTCTGTTCTTCAGCCTAGATAACTTATAATTGTGAGGCTTACTATGGATAGAATGCTAAAAGTAAAAAAAAGAGAAGGTTCTGTTCTTTTACAGACTTTGGTTATGTGCGTTATTCTGTCTTTTATTGCTGTAAGCCTTACAAGGTGGGCTCTAGGCCGTTATTCCGCAGTTAATAAAACATACTCTGACTCTTCATTTAATGGCGCTGCTATGCAAGGCATCGGGAATAATTTTTCTGTATTTAGTTATAGTATGTCTAGCGGCGGTACAAGTCTTGCATCCGGATGCAATATTACTGCTACTTCAGGCACGACATCTGAGGGCACAGGATATTCTCCAGCTTGCACAAAAATTAGCGGGACAAATAGCAATAAGTATGTTTTTACCCTTACAATCCCTTAATCGAGGTAGTTTTGTAATATGAATTTTTTTTATAAAATGCCGTTGCTTTTAGCAGCGGTCTTTTTATTTTCTGCTCAGTCCATTAAATTAAAGTCTCTTACTCCTTTGCCGGAAGATGATTACAGTACGCATGAGTCTTCTGCCCCTGCCAGCATTCCACTCAGCAGTGATACTGTTAATGGGGGAAGTGCAGAGCCTGTGAAAGAAAGTACAGGAACTGCCGCATTTAAAAAGTATATGGCTTTGCCTGAAGATTCTGATATGCCTGATCGCAATGAGATGCCCAAAAAAACAAGCAAAGGCTCCTTAAAAGATTTTGTTCCTATGAAAGAAGGAACTATTGTAATAGATGAAAAAGAAAAAAAACTTGATACTGAGAAAAAAGGGACAAGCCTTAAAAATGTTTTGCCTACAGAAAATTCTCAATTCTTTCAGCAGAATGCATCAAAGCAGAGTAACTCTCAATATTCTAAAGACAGCTATAGCAAAAAAAAGACTGTGCATTTAAAAAATTTTAATCCTGAAGAGGAAAAAGAGCAGGAACCTGTTACTGATTGGAAATTAAAAACTCTCCCGCATTTTAAGATTTATTATGAACAAAAGTCTTCAAAGATAGCTTTTATTTTAGCTCAGAATCTGGAATCTTTTTATCAGAGTATGAGACTTCATGTAGAAGTTTTTCCACAATGGATGGCAAATGAGCCAGTTAAAATATATCTTTATGCCAGCAGAGAGGCTTACTTAAAAGGCGAATTCCATCCTGACGCATGGAGTAAGGGCATTGCTTTTCCTTCTAGAAAAATAGTCATCTTATATCCGCTGGAAACAATGAATAAACTGCTTGCTACTTGTTCTCACGAGCTTACTCATGTTTATTTTGAAAGTTTCTTTTCTGAACAAGGCTCTAAGCCTCCGCTATGGCTGAATGAGGGTTTGGCTGTATTTATGGAAAATCAGGAACAAAAAGGAAAAAGCGAATGGGATTTAGCTTTGAGGAATTATCCTAGTGATAAGTTTTTTAACTTGCCTAAATTTTTTTATTCTGACTTATCCAGAATTCCTAATGAATTGGTTTCATACTGGTATTTGCAGTCTTTCTCTATTGTTTCATTTTTAAAAGAAACAGGAACAAAAATCTCATTTAGAAATTTCTGCTATAGAATCAGCAAGGGAGAAAAAACTGAGACTCTTTTATGGGAGATATATCGCTTCTCCAGTATTCCTGTATTTCAGAGTAAACTGATGGAATGGATTGCTTCTAAAAGCGGTAATAATCAGGCTAATATGTTTTCCGACTTTGCCACTGGACGTTCAGAATCAGGCAAAAATCCTAGAAATATTCGCTCTCCAATCTATTTAAGAAATAATGCTTCTAAAAATTTTAAATCTTTTCATAAATGAGTGCAGGACTTGAAAAAATAGGATTTATCTGCTAAACTTTAAACATGACAAAAAGAAATGGATCTGTTTTTTTACAAACCTTAGTTATTTGCATTGTGCTTTCGTATATTGCCGTTAGCTTGACAAAGTGGGCTTTGGGCAGATATGCTACAAGCTCAGCTTCTTATGCCAATGCTAATTCTTATATGAAGAGTTCTGCCTTAGCTGGCACATATATTTCTCTTATGAACCCGGCCTCTTCATCTATTCCTTGTGCTTCGTCCCAGAATATACAGTGTGAATCATCTGGCGATATCAATAAGTATTCCTTTACGATGGATAATGTTAGCGGTTTATCTGTTACTGATGCAGGTACTGATACTGACGGAGGTATAATATCTGCAATAACAGATCTTCATGGCGGAATAACTGATCATGGTTTTATTCAGATTAATGGTCCTTTAACACCAAATACAGGCATTGGTACAGGAACTGGCCATGGCGGCGGAACAGTTACGCCAAATCCCGGAATTGGCGGTGGCATACGGCCAGCTGATCCTGTTATTGGCGGAGGAACAACTATACGCCCTATTGGCGGTAATACTAATTTACAGCCTGTTGCCGATATACGCTGATAATAAAATCAGCAAAAATATTCCCGCAAGAACTCCGATGTTTCGGAGTTCTTTGCTTTTATGATTTCTTTTGCTGGCCCAGAATATATTAGTTTCCCGCCCTCGTCTCCGCCTTTTGGGCCAAGTTCTATCAGATAATCGCATGAAGCAAGCACGCTTATATTATGTTCTATTACAAGAACGCTATTGCCTGAATCTGTAAGCCTATGCATTATCTGAGTAAGCCTCTCTATGTCTGCGAAATGAAGCCCTGTTGTAGGCTCATCTAGAATGTAAAGAGTCTTTCCTGTTGCCTTGCGTGCCAGCTGTTCCGCAAGCTTAAGTCTCTGTGCTTCTCCGCCAGAAAGAGTGTCCGCGCTTTGCCCTAATTTTAAATAGCCCAATCCAACATCTGTCATTGTTTTTAAAATTCTGGCTATTTTGGGAATATCCTTAAAAAGCTCTAAATTTTCTTCTATTGAAGATTCCAAAACATCTGCTATGCTTTTCCCTTTGAATTTTACGGTTAAGGTGTCCTCATTAAATCTGTGGCCTGAGCATTCTGAACATTTTACATATACATCAGGCAGAAACTGCATTGAAATTTTGAGTGTTCCGTCTCCCTGACATGCTTCGCAACGCCCTCCTTTAAGATTGAATGAGAAATGCCCTGGGCTGAAAGCTCTTCTTTTTGCTTCCGGCAGTTCTGAGAACAGCTTGCGTATCTGGTCAAAGGCTCCGCTATATGTGGCTGGATTTGATCTCGGCGTTCTTCCAATTGGAGACTGATCAACTATTATGACTTTATCCAGATTTTCAAAACCTTTCATTCCATTAAATTTTCCAGGTATTTCTTTGGAATGATATAACTGTTTTGCTAAAGCCTTATAAATTATTTCATACATTAAGGTTGACTTGCCTGAACCTGAAACTCCGCAAATTCCAGTCATTATTCCTAAAGGAATTTTTACGTCAATATTCTTTAGATTAAAGTGAGAGCATCCTTTAAATTCCAGCCACTTTCCTGAAGGCTTTTTTGTCTGTCGCAATATTTTCTTTGGAGCTTTCAGATATGGGCCAGTAACTGATTTAGGATTAGACATGATGTCTTTAGGTGTGCCCTGTGCCATTATTTCCCCGCCATTAAGTCCTGCCGCAGGGCCAAGGTCTATTATATGGTCTGCCCCGCGTATAACTTCTTCATCATGTTCAACTACGATTAGTGTATTGCCTAAATCCCTTAAAGACTTAAGCGTTCCTATCAGCCTGTTATTGTCTCTCTGGTGCAGGCCTATGGTAGGTTCGTCAAGCACATATAAAACGCCTGTAAGCCCTGAGCCTATCTGCGTGGCAAGCTGTATCCTTTGGGCTTCTCCGCCTGATAATGTTTCAGAAGGCCTGTTTAGGGACACATATCCTAAGCCGACGTTGTTAAGAAATGTAAGCCTTGAATTTATTTCTTTTAAAATCTGTTTAGCAATGGCCGAATCCTTGCTGTCAAGCTTAAGCGAGGAAATGAACTGTTTTGCCTGCTCTATTGAAAGCGCGGTTACGTCAGCTATGTTTTTGCCATTGACATAAACGCTTAGCGCTTCTGGCTTAAGCCTTAATCCATGGCATGCAGGGCAAGTTTTCTCGTGCATAAAACGTGAATATATTTCTTCTTTTACGAAATCAGATTCGCTGTCTCTGTGTCTGCGGTTAAGATTATTGATTACTCCTTCAAAATCTCCTGCGCCATATAGCAGAATGTCTTTATGTTCCTGTGGCAAGTCTTTCCAGGGAACGTCAAGGTCTATTCCATTATCTTCCGCTGCCTTGTTTATCATATCGCCGTAATATCCGGCCCATGCCCCTTTCCAGCGATGATTTCTTGTTGTAACAGGATTTGACCATGCTGCTATGGCGCCCTCATTTACTGACAGGTTTTCATCAGGTATGACAAGCTCTTGGGCTATTTCAATTTTTATGCCAAGCCCCATGCATTCATGGCATGCTCCATGCGGCGAATTGAATGAGAAAAGCCTTGGCTCAAGCTCCGGGAAGCTGGTGCCGCATTTGGGGCAGGCATTGTTCTCGCTAAAAATTTCCTCTTGATCGTCATAAAGCACTGTCATAAGTCCTTTTGAGTGTTGTAAGGCCAGCGCAGCGGCTTCAGTAAGTCTTTCAGAATTATCTTCTTTTACTGTAAATTCATCTATAAATAAATCTATGTCATGCTTGACATATCTTTTTAGCGCAGGCACATTATCAAGAGGATATATCTTGCCATCAACTCTGGCCTTAATGAAGCCATTTTTCTTTAGCCTGGCAAATGCTTCTTCATAAGTGCCTGTTCTGCCCCTAAAAAGAGGGGAAAGGATAACAGCTCTTTTGCCTGCGTATTTTTTTAAAATTTCTTTTGTTATTGCCTGTTGTGAACGTGCCCTTATTGGCGTGCCGCATTTAGGGCATACAGGTTTGCCTGTTTTGGCGAATAGCAGCCTGAGATAGTCATATATTTCAGTTACGGTGCCAGCAGTTGAACGAGGATTTTTTGAAAGGGCATGCTGCTGTATTGCTATTGCAGGGGACAAGCCTTCTATTGAATCCACGTCTGGCTTATCTGTCTGTTCCAAAAATTGCCTTGCGTATGCGGAAAGTGATTCCACATATCTTCTCTGCCCTTCAGCATAAATAGTGTCAAAAGCCAGGCTGGATTTCCCGGAGCCTGACAAGCCTGTTATTACAACTAATTTGTTTTTTGGTATCTCAATGCTTATATTTTTCAGATTATTGGCACGAGCGCCTGATATGATTATCTTTTCCATAGTGGGGAGAAAATCTTCTTTTGATATTTCCTTTCAAAATCGGGTCAAATAAAATAAAATATATATATATTTTAGCAATTATGAGAAATTTCCTGCGAAAGAACCTTGCTGTCATTCTGCCGGCTCTGCTTGCTTCTGTTATATTAATCTGGCTTATATATCCTAACTATGGCAAGATGATAGAAGTGATGCGCAATGCTCAGCCCGTATGGATGGCTGTCTCTCTTCTTTGCGCAGCGGGAAGCTATATATTTATGTCCCTCATGCTTTGGGATGTTCTCAGGCTGCTTAAGCACAAAGTGAATTTTATTCCTACAGCCGCGATAACGCTTGTTTCTACTGTTATAAATTATTTTGTTTCCTCTGCCGGCGTAAGCGGCTTTGCCACAAGGGTTTTTTATCTTGGCAAGCATGGCGTGCCTTACGGCTCATGCGTAACCTCTTCAGTTGTTATAACTGTGCTTATATATGTTTCCCTTGCGGCTATTGTGGCTGGAGGGGCTTTGCTTCAGTTTGTGCAGTCTCCTTCTTTTGGCCGTTCTTTTTGGGAATCCATGCTTGGCGTAGCTGCTGTGCTTTCTTTTGCCTCTGTGCTTACGCTTCTTTTCTTCAATGACCGCTTGCGCTTCCGCTGGTGCCGCAAGCTTTATGTCCTTGCCAACCTGTTTGTTTACTATTTTTCCCGCCGCCGCTGGATTCCGTATGAAAAGTTTAAAAGCTTTGATGAGCAGCTTGACAATGGCATAAGCATGGTTCATGAGCGCACGGAATATCTGCCTCGCCTTGTCTTCTATGTCTTTGCCGATTGGATATGCAATATGCTCGTGCTTTATTATGCTTTTAAGGCTATAGGCGTGTCTATGACGATTTCGTCACTGATAATCGGTTTTGCTGTTGGCATGATAATGACTGTGATACCGATACTGCCAGGCGGCCTTGGAGCCATGGAAGCTGCTATGACGGCTTCTTTTTCAAGCATGGGTATTGACACTGCGGCAGCAATAACCGCAAGCCTGATATTCCGGATTTTTTACTATATAATCCCAGGCATTATAAGCATTTTTGTTTACTGGCTGCTTAAATCTTCTGCAAAGAAGATAACAGATAATGCTGAGAAGACAGAATTAGAAGCCGTTGGCGGAAAAGCGTTTCTTGCAGCACAAGAAAGAGTATCATATTCCCCAAAAAAGCAAGAAGCCGCAGATGATAAAACAAACTCGTTTATGCTCACAAATGGAAGTCCTGAATCTCAAGGTTCTGCCTCAATTCAGCTTTTTTTTAATAATGCGGATACAGGCAAGGCGGTAAATTATTCATCAGGCAAAAAGCATAAAATGCACAAAAAGAAAAAAAACTGTGGAAAAAGGAGATAATTTTGAAAATAATAATTATTGAAGACAGCAAAAATATGTCGTCAGTTCTTAAAGAGCTGCTGGAACACGAGGGAATAACGGTTCTTCAGGCTTTTGATGGCGTGGCCGGATTATTGGCTGTCCGCAGGGAAAAACCTGATTTAGTGCTTTTAGACCTGCTTCTTCCTAAAATGAGCGGTTATGATGTGTGCAACCGCATAATGAAGGATAATCTTACAAGGCATATCCCAGTTCTTGTGGTGTCTACGCTAGATACTCGCGACAGCATGAATAAGCTGCGCGCGGCCGGAGCAAGGCATTTTATGAAAAAACCATATAGCTTGGATGAGCTCCTTGCTAAAATACACAGCCTGTTGCCAAAACCGCCGGCTTCTAAAAACTGATTAATTATAGATTAAAATATGGAAAAAACTGAACAACTTCTTAATGACGGAAAATTTACCGAAGCCATGGAGAGGCTTGAGAACATTGAGGTTTTAGACTCGGAAAAAGCCTGTTTCATGTTCTTTAGGGCGGAAGCCAGCCGCGGGCTTGGTTTTTTTGAAAATGCCTTGAAGGATTATGCCTTAGCCCAGAGTTTTTGCGATGAAGATGAGCTTCTGCTTGACATACTTCTTGGAATGGCTAAATGTTCAAGAGCCTTGGGCCGCAATGAGGAAACATCTGCCGCTTCTATGGGAGCATGCGCATTAGCAGATGAGTTAGGCATTAAAAAAAATGATGCCCTGCTTGAACGCGCTTTAGCATTGCGTCTTTCAGGAGAGCTTACTGAGGCTGAGAAAATATTTAAGTCCCTTGCGAAAAGTTATTCCAGGGGAAAAGATTATTCCGGCCTGTCTTTTGTGTATTGGTCCATGGGAGGGCTTTGCCGCTTGCAGGGCAGATATAAGGAAGGAATAAAACATTTTGAAAAATCCCTGAAATACGCTGAAGAAAATGATGATGCTGAAGCCGCAGGCTATGCCCTCTTTGGCCTTGGCGGAATATTGCGCGTAGCAGGATTTATGGGCAGGGCTTTGGAGAGCTATCTGAAGGCAAAAAAGATTTTCGCTGCAACGGATGATAATTTTGCTAAAGCTTATGCAGAGTGCGGCACTTCTAATGTGCTGCGCCAGCTTGGCCGCCTGGAAGATGCCTGGCAGGGATATGAGCGCGCTCATGCTTTATATTCCGGTCTGGAAGACTGGGCTGATTTGGGCTTTGTGGAATGGGGAATGGGGGAAATAAGCCGCAAAAACGGCAATTTCAAGGATGCTGATAAACATTATAATAATGCGGCAAAGCTTTTCGCAGGCCGTTCAGAGCCAAGAGGAGAAGCCCTGGTCATGCTTTCCAAAGCCCAGCTTCTATATCTTTTAGGCAAGACGGAAGATGCTGAAAAAAAACATGAAGAGGGAATGGAACACATACGCAAACATGGCCTGCATACGCATTTGGAAAACTTTACATAGCCTGGCGCGGCATATATTTTAAGGTTTCCAAAAGAAAAGCCTGGAATATTTCCAGGCTTTTTTATCACCATCTTTTTTTAGGATTATTCCCAGTCAGATATGGAAATCTTCCCCAAGGTATTCTTTTCTTGCCAAAGGATTGTTTATCACTTCTTCTGGCGTTCCCTGGGCGAAAATCTGTCCCGTTTTCATAAGGTATGCTCTGTCTGTCATTGAAAGCGTCTCCCTGGCGTTGTGGTCTGTTATAAGCACGCCAAGACCCTTGTTTTTTAGCATGACTATTATATTTTTTAATTCGCTTACTGTTATTGGGTCTATCCCCACGAATGGTTCATCCAGCAGTATGATATATGGATTATTTATCATTACTCTGGCTACTTCAAGGCGACGTTTTTCTCCGCCTGAAAGAGTCCATGCCTGCTGCTTGCGAAGATGCATTAAGCCGAATTCTTCCAATAGCGCAGTAACCCTGTCATCCATTTTTTTTGCATCTTTTTCTGTTCTCTCTAATATAGCTTGCAGGTTTTGTTCTACTGTAAGTCCCTTGAATATGGTAGGCTCCTGGGCAAGATATCCTATGCCTGTCCTGGCGCGCAAATACATGGGCAAGGCAGATACGTCTTTTCCGTCTAATAGAACTTTACCGGTAGTGGGAGCTAAAAATCCTACCATCATGTGAAAGGTTGTGCTTTTGCCTGCCCCATTATGGCCAAGAAGGCCTACTACCTCGCCGGTGTTTACATCTAATGAAACACCGTTTACAACCTTTCGGTCGCCAAAATATTTTTCCAGCATTACTGCTTCAAGCTTCATTTAATGCTCCTGGATGGGGCAAAGTCTTCTAAATACGGTATGTCCTTTACCCAGCCTATTACATTCTTCTTGCATTTAAGGTCTCTGGTTTCTTTGTAAAAATCCATTGTCTCAGCCTTTAATGCGAAATTATATCCTTCCCGTTTTCCTGCTGTCATTGGCATTCCGCCAGTTGAGGGATTTGTGTCATGCAGAAGAAAATTGTCCGTATCATGAAAATAAGTGCCTTGCGAGGAGAAAATATTAATGTTTTCAGTGGTAAGATAAAGGTTTCCAACAAATACCATTTTTCTGTCTTTGTTGTCTGCATTAATTTTGTCAGTAAATCCGTCAATAACTCCATTTTCAGACTTATATTTCATCATTATCGGCTGAGTGCTGCGCCATAGCTCCGCTGTTTCCTGCATTTCCTTAAAGCTTGCTCTGCCGCACCAAAGCTCTACCGAAGCACCTTTGTCAAGCTTCTTTTGCGCATATACTCTATTATACAGTTTCCATGTTTTGTTATTGTGGAAATATATGGCCTCGTCTGCTTTTAGAGAATAATCAGGATTTTTAAATGAAACATTTCCTCTGAAATTTTCAGTATTGTTTTTTCTGTTTACTGTCCATCTGTCGCTTTTGACCACTGCGCCCATGAGCAGGTCTTTAGCGTCTCCAGCGAAAACCTGCGCCGGGATTATTAGCCACAAGGAATATAGCAGAATTATGGAAAAAATTTTCATTCAGTTTATCATCCTTGTTTCCTGTTTATTTATCTCTATTTCAGAAAAGTTTAAATCAGAAGTGAAACTGCTTCCAGTAACAATTGCTTTGCCGCGTTTTATCTCAACTTTTCTGTCAGACCATATTTTCCCTTTTTTTGAGCTGTAAAAAAGCCTTGAAGTCTTTAATGTCAAATCTTCTTCTTTAGAGTTTGCCACTACAGAGCCATAAAGCTCTCCAGTGCCTGCAATGCCGTCAGCCTTGCCCTCGTCAGCTGTTATTATGGAATTGAGCTTTCCGTCTTTGCCATAAAGGTGAAGAATTGGCTTTATGAAAGATGCAGCCGTGTTTCCTGCTTTTACTTTTGCCGATGCAGCTTTAATTACCCATGAGGGTTTTCCCCAAGAAGAGTCTGACACTACAGGGCTTTTAATTTCGCTTTCTCCCTCGCCGTAATTTGCAGACGGTTCAGGAGCGCAAGCGGCAGCCATTAAAACTGCAATTATAAAAGCAGATTTTGATATGTGTTTCAAAGCAGACCCTCTCTCAGCAGGTCTTTTTCATCAATTATTCCTACAGGCTTTCCAGACACTGAATCTACTACAGGCAGATTGTCAATATGCCTGCTTGAGATTATGGCGGCGGCCTGCAGCGCTCCTGTTTCTGGGGCAATAGTAATTGGATTTCTGGTCATTACTTCTGATATTTTTGTATTAAGGCCATTTGCCAGCATGCCATTGCTTAATGCTCGGCGCAGATCTCCATCTGTGAAAAAACCTGCCAGGCAGCCGTCAGGTCCTGTTATTGACACTGCTCCGGCTTTTGTGTCGCTCATGGCTTTTAGAGCTTCGCTTATAGAAGAGTCTTCAGATACTACAGGATTGTCTTTGCCTGAATGCATTAGGGCTGCTGCCTTTAGATTGAGCAGCTTGCCTAGGTTTCCTCCAGGATGAAGCTTTGCGAAACATTCTTTGTCAAATCCATTCATCTCCATCAGCACAAGAGCTAAGGCATCGCCTATGGCAAGCGTTGCTGTAGTGGAAGATGTGGGCACTATATTATAGGGACATGCCTCTTTTTCTAGACGCAGGGGCAACACTATGTCTGCTAAATTAGCCAATCTGGAATCTTCCGTATTTGTTATTGCTATTATAGGTATGCCCCGCTGTCTTAGCAGCGGTAGGATTCGGTTTGTCTCTTCGCTTTTCCCAGAATAGGAAATTGCGATTACGGTATCATCTTTTGAAATAATGCCTAAATCCCCATGCAGTGCTTCAACAGGATGCATGAATGCGCTTGGCGTGCCGGTTGAAGCCATTGTGGCTGATATTTTTCTCCCGATCAGGCCCGATTTGCCTACTCCAGTTATCACTGTTTTGCCTTTTCTGGAATGTATTATATAGGCGGCTTTGGCAAAATTTTCATCAATGTTCATTGCTAGGGACAAAACAGCATTTCCTTCAGCCTGAAGATATTTGCGGGCTTTTTGCAATATTTCCTCTTTTTCCTTTTCAGTCATTTTATTTCGCTCTTGAAAATTCTGTTATTTTTTTGCCTGATTATCCGGCTTTGCTTCTTCTTTGTTTTTTTCTGGAGAGTTTGCCGCAGCTTTATTTTCTGTTGCATTATTGTCTTTATTATCAGCGGCTTTGTTTTTCCAGTGATTAAGCCATGGAGTCATTTCAGGCGCTATTTCACGCTGATCATAAGGGGGTGGGAGTCTGTGGAGTATGAAGCTTATAAGGAAAAATCCTAAAGTTAAGACAATATAAACGCATGATAATGTTTTTATATGCCATCTCCAGTCTGGCCACCAGGATGGCGGCAGAGTTAAATCTGCTTTGCATTTGCGGCAGTTCTTGGCCTGTGTATTATTTTCTTGTCCGCAGCTGGGGCATTTCATGGCAATTCTCCTTCAAGTCTGCCGGCAAGGCTGTCGGTCAGGTTAATTGTTTCAACAAAACGGCTGGCATCAGAAAGCCTTAAAGAGTTAGGCCCGTCCGAAAGTGCCTTTTCAGGATTGGGATGTGTCTCAAAAAATATTCCGGCTATTTTCAATATTGCTGCCGATTTAGCCAATGGCAATGCAAAACGCCTGTCTCCTCCGGTGGCATTGCCTAATCCTCCAGGCTTCTGCACGGAATGCGTGCAGTCAAATATGACCGGATATCCAAAGGATTTCATTATTTGCAATCCCCGCATGTCTACTATTAAATTTCCATAGCCGAAAGTTGTGCCGCGTTCCGTAAGGAGTATTTTTTTGCATCCCCTGCTTTCAAGCTTCTTTATTATGTTCTCCATGTCCCAAGGCGCAAGGAACTGGCCTTTTTTTACATTAATGGCCTTGCCTGTGTCTGCGCATGCGTATAACAGGTCTGTCTGGCGGCATAGAAAAGCCGGAATTTGCAATATGTCTGCAGCTTCTGCGGCTTTTGCGGCTTGATATGGCTCATGCACATCTGTCAGAAGCGTTATGTCTAGCTCATTTTTCAGCTGTTTTAAGAAAGAAAGAGATCTCTCCATGCCTATGCCTCTGAAAGCATTGTATGAAGTTCGGTTTGCTTTGTCATAAGAAGCTTTAAGCACGAATGGGGTGTTAAGCTCCTGAAATATTTTTTTCAGGCAAATGGCTTCATCTTTATAGCTTTCCTCGGATTCTATTATGCATGGCCCCGCAATATATTTAATCGGGAGATCATTGCAAAACTCTATGTTTCCGGCTTTGACTTTATTTTGCATTTTTTCTCCCATATTTTCTTTCTTTAGCGGCTGCTACAAAACTTACAAATAGCGGATGCGGTCTTAATGGCTTTGAGCCGAATTCCGGGTGGAACTGAACGCCGATAAACCAAGGATGATCCTTTATCTCTACTATTTCCGGAAGATTTGCTTGAGTATTCATGCCGCTTACTGTCATCCCAGCTTTTTCAACAAGCGGAATATATTTAGGATTGAATTCATATCTGTGCCTGTGCCTCTCCAGAATCTTATCTTGGCCATATATTTCTCTAGCCAGGCTCCCTTCTTTCAGCTCGCATTCCCATGCCCCCAGGCGCATTGTGCCGCCTTTTGCCTGTATTTTCTTTTGCTCTTCCATTATGTCTACTACAGGCTCTTGGGCATTTTTGTCAAATTCAGTGGAGTTTGCTTTTTTAAGTTTTAGAACATTTCTTGCAAATTCAATGACAGCGCATTGCATGCCGAGGCATATTCCAAGAAAAGGAATTTTATTTTCCCTGGCATATCGCACTGCACTGACTTTACCTTCTATGCCTCTGTCTCCGAAACCTCCTGGCACAACGAGAGCATCTATGCCTTTAAGATGTTTTTCAAAGTCTTTTTCTTCCACATCCACATATACAGGTTCAAATTTAACGCCATTTTCTGTACATCCATGCTGCAATGCTTCAGCTAGAGACTTGTAAGAGTCTTTCAGCCTTGTGTATTTCCCGGCGATTGCTATTTTTACTGGTTCGGCGGTTAATGATGAATCCAGCTTTTTTGTGAAATCAGTCCATTCGTCAAAATTCCATGAGGAACTGCGCAGCCTTAACAGCATCATTATCTGATCGTCCAGTCCCTGTCTTTTAAGCATGAATGGCACATCATAAATTGATGGGGCGTCAGGAACGTCTATTACCGCTTCTTTAGGCACGCTAGTGAACAGGGCAATTTTATCTTTTATGTCTTGTTCTAACGGCTTTTCGCAGCGGCAGGCTATTATATCAGGGTCAATGCCTATTTCGCGCAGCTTGTTTACTGAGTGCTGTGTCGGTTTTGTTTTAAGCTCGTCTGAAGCATGCAGATATGGCACAAGAGTCACATGAAGGTAAAGCACGTCATTTTTTGTGCGGTCAGGGCGCATCTGTCTGGCGGCTTCCAAAAAAGGAAGGCTTTCTATGTCACCGACTGTCCCGCCAATCTCTATTATGCAGATATCATATCCTTCCCCGGCTTTGCGGAAACGGCTTTTTATCTCATTTGTAATATGCGGAACTACTTGTACTGTTTGCCCTAAATATCCGCCGGCCCTTTCCCTGGCTATTACGGACTGGTAAATCTGACCTGTCGTAACAATGTTGACATGCGTAGTGTTAAGGCTCATGAATCGCTCGTAATATCCTAAATCCAAATCTGTTTCTGCTCCGTCAAAGGTCACGAAAACCTCTCCATGCTGCAACGGTGCCATTGTTCCTGCGTCTACATTCAGGTATGGGTCGCATTTTATAATATTTACGGAAAGCCCATGCGCTTTTAAGAGGCGGCCTATGGATGCCGCGGTTATTCCCTTGCCGAGTGAGCTTACCACGCCGCCTGTGACGAAAATATATCTGGTCATAATAAATTCCTGTCAGCCTGGGTTTACAGGCTCAAAATACATATAAATATATTATATAATTTATAAAACGAAAAAACCGGGTATAGCCCGGTTTTTTCGTGTATGTTTAACGGCTTGTATTCAGAATACAAGTTTAATCTGCGCGCCGTATGTTGTCTGCGAAGTTAACAGAGTATTGTGTTCATGCAGCAGGGAACTGAAACCTGCTCCTACAGCTATATTTTCAGCAAGCGCACAGTCTGCTTCCACATCAATATAGGTTGAAGAAACCGTATCATGGTGATTGTAAACATAAGATACGGCTGTCTTTACACTGATTTTATCTGCTTTTGCCCACAAGCCGGCTTCAAAATTATAATTATCATGGCTTTTGCTGAAATATTCTGCGTCGCGCTCATATGCTACAGCGGCAAATGGCTTTAATATCTGGTCTTTCATAAGTTCAAGCAGGGCTTTGGCTTCTACCGTGTTTTCCCTGTCCTGGCCTTCGTCCCTGTTTTCTGTATAATATGCGCCAATAGTAAGCGCTGTGTTCTGTGCAGGTGCCATTCTGTATGCAAGTCCGGCATCCCAGTATCTGCTTTCATATTTTTCAAACATATCAGATTTAAGGTCAACCCATGAATTTGCAAATGTTGCTTCGGTAAACAATCCGCTGGTTATGCCGTATGTCAGTTGTTCCGATAAGACTTTCTGTTCCGGTTTTAATTTTAATACGCCAAAATCCAGCTTTGCTTTTGCGAACGAAAAAACGGTTTCGCTTAAAAAATGCCCTGCCTGTGGCCTGTAAAACGGATCCTGTATGTCTTCCGCATTTGCCGTTGCGGGCAATGCCGCCATAAGTGAACATAAGACAATTTTAATCAGTTTCATATCGTATTCCTCCATGCAGTCTTATTGGCTGGATATTATACAAACTCAGCCTGTTTTGTATAAATATTATAACATTCCGGATTATATCTACGGAAAAAATATAAATACCGGTATTTTGAACTATTAAAAATATGCAGTCTTTTTATTTTCTGTTCAGAATATATTCTTCTGCTGCTTTAAGGTCTTCCAGTGTGTCTATGGAAGGGCCGAGTGGCTCTACTTCCTCAACGCATATTCTCATGCCGTTTTCAAGGGCGCGCAACTGCTCCAGGCGTTCCAGCTTTTCAAGCGGGCTTTGAGGCAGCGATACGAATTTTGCCAGAGCTTCTCTGCGGTAAATGTAAAATCCCAAATGCAGATAATACGGGTAAGTGTCTGCTATTGTGGAAAGCGGGTGATGGTACGGTATGGGGCAGCGCGAAAAATATAGGGCTCGGCCTTTGGCATCCATGGCTATTTTTACGCAGTTTGGATTGTTTATGTCGTCACCTTCCAGCTTAACGCAGGCTGTGCCTATCTGGCAGTCTGGTGAGTTTTTCAGCTTGCTGAATGCTTTTTTTAGCGTTTCAGCTGTCATGAATGGCTCGTCACCCTGTATGTTGATTATATAATCTGCATCCGTGCCACGGCTTGCCTCGTATACGCGGTCTGTGCCGGATTTGCAATCCGGGCTTGTCATAACCGCAGCTGCTCCTATGGATTTCAGAAAATCAAATACGCGCTGATCTTCTGTTGCTACGCGCACATCTCCGAGGCCTGTTGCAATTGCTGCCTCCCATACGCGCTGTATCACGGGCTTGCCAGCCAGCTTTGCAAGCACCTTGCCTGGAAACCTCTGCGAGCCGTATCTTGCCGGAATGACTATAAGACAATTTTCTGACATATTTGCATCTCCAAAACATTATTATATAAATATATAACAGAAAGAGTAAAACGCTTGCGGCTATTAAATAAAATGAATTTATTTTGAAAATAAAACTTCCGTATTCGGCCATAAAACAGAAAAGCGCCTTTAAGGGCGCTTTTCTGTTTTATGTATCGTAAAAATTACTCTAATATCTGAGTTCTCTTTTTACGAGCTTAGCTGAAACGGAGCCGAAAAATGTTTCTGCTTTCATTAAAACCGGAATCTGTTCCTCATCATCAGTAAGCCATACGAAAAGCCTTTTCCCTGCTTTAGATACGAATATGCCTTCCTCTCCTACTTTAGGCTCGCCTACAATGCACTTCTTTTTTCCTAGAACCGTAGCTATCTTTTCTGTGCGCACCACGCTGGCTTCCATGCTCCAGTTTTTTTTCGTATTTACATCCATGAATATTTTGTCTCCTTTTTTCATTTTCATGGCGCGCACTTTGTACATGGCTGAAAGAATGTCGCTTACAGGTATTTCAAGTACGCCTTCGAATGAGGAAAGTTCTCTTTTCCTGTTTAGCTTTTTGCCGAAATAGCGGTGATTTCTGCTGTCAAACACTGCCCATTCATTGCGGAAATAATGACCTTCATTAAGCTCTTTATAATAACCATAAGAATTTAACGTTTGGGTATCAAACCAGCTGTCATTTCTGTCATTTACCTTATATATTTTTTCCACAAATGAAGAAGATCTCACTCCTGAAAGTATGTGATATGCTGTATGCGTTCCTATTTGAACTATGCCATCGCAGAACAGCCAGGCTGTACCTACCCTTGTTACGCCAAGATATACATCATATTCAAGATATTCACCATTCTTTATGGCGCTGTATTCGCTTTTAACAGATTCTGTGGAAACAGGCATTCCGAAAAAAGGGTGATGCAGCAGCCCTTCTTCAGTATAAATTTTTTCTGATGGCTGAAATACATTGTTTTCTATTGTCTGGTCATTTGTTTTTTTCTTTTTTTCTGTTTTTTGATCATTCTTCTTCGTATCTGAAGAAGCAGCCTTGGCATTTGAAATGGCTGTTGCAGTTGTAACATTGACGGAATCAGATTTTTCCGCAGCAGCATTTGCCGTAGCAGATCCGCAAAGGATGGCGATTAATAAAAGTAAAAACTGATATTTCATATATTTGTCCTTAAATAAAATTTCTTATCAGGCAGCATGTAATGCCATATAAGAAATGCTAGTCGTTTTTTTCTTTAGCAAATGGCAAATATTTTGCCAAAGATAATAAAGTCCCGAATTTGCTAGTCTCCAAGTGTTTCTTTGCTGTATGCCTGCCGGCTCCCGTAAGAACAAGGTATCCCGGAAGATTTGCGGCTGCAGCCAGCTTTAAGTCGCCTGAGCTGTCTCCTGCTATAAAAGATTGGCCCAGATTTGCTTTTAATTCATTGGCTGCTTCCCTTAGAAGCCCGTCTTTAGGTTTGCGGCATGAACAGCCTTCATCCGGCAGATGGGGACATATATAAATGCCGGAAAGGGCTATGCCTGCTTTTATGAGCCTGGAGGCCAGAATGCAATTTATTTCTTTGGCTGTTTCCATGCTCATATATCCTCTGCCTATGCCTGAATGATTGGATATTACTATAATCTGATATCCTTTTTCAGTGATAAGCCTTAAAGCGTCTATTGTTCCGTCATATAGCTCAAACTGTTCAGGCTTTGTGATATATTCTCCTCTTCTGTTTCTGTTAATTGTCCCATCCCTGTCCAAAAAAGCAGCAGGCTTGCCGGCATTGTTAATTGCATTGATGAAAAGTCTCATTTTATTTCTTTCATTGTCAGCATCATTCTAAGCAATGCTTTCTTATCTGTTTCGTCCATTTTCAGGGCTATCTTTAATAGGTAAACTTCCGTGCCTATCAGCTCTTTCCAATTTTCAGGGAATCTGGAAAAATCTTTAAAAGTCGTTATTATTGGCGCATTGTTTGCCGCATTCTTTGCTGAAAGCAGTTCGTCATCAGAATAGTTATGATGATCCGGGTATCTCCAGGCCTGTCTGATATTTATTTTAAGCTGCCTTAGGTTTTCCTCAAATGACTGCGGATTGCCTATGCCGGAAATAACGGAAACGTCTCTCCCTTCAAAAAAATCAGAAGGGTAATCTTCTTCATTGTCTGCTTTTAGGAAAGATAGCGGTTTATGGCTGCTTTCCATAATTGGCGCATAAGTATATTCCTTTATTGCTTCGCGCAGGGAATCTAATTCTTTTCTTTCTGTCAGCTCACAATGTGTTATCAGCACTACGGTTGCCCTTTCAAGGCCTTTTGCAGTCTCTCTAAGATTTCCATAAGGAAGCAGATGATCTTTTGTGAAAGGCTGCGCGGCATTTACCAGCACTATGTTCATATCCCTTTTTAGCTGGAAGTGCTGAAAACCGTCATCCATGATTACTAACTCAGCACCATATTGAAAAGCAGCAACAGTTCCTGAGGCATATCTGTTTGGGCTTATCAGTACTGGCACCTTATGGCCAAGTTCCCTGGCTATCATTAGCGGCTCATCCCCGCATTCTTCTTTTGGAGGCTGGTCAGTTTCCGATATTACTGTTACGGAATCGCTGTTCTTCTTCCTGTTATATCCCCTGGTCAGGATTGCGATTTTCCTGTTTTCTTTGAGAAGCAATGTGGATAAAGTTATTATCGCGGGTGTTTTGCCTGTGCCGCCTGTTGAAAGATTGCCGACGCAAATAACGGGAATGTCTAATTTTTCGCTTTTTAGCTTGCCTGCCTTATATAATTTTTCTCTTATGGAAATGCCAAGCCAATAGAACATAGAAGCCGTGAAGAGAATAATCTTTCCATACCAGTGGCTTCTCAGCTGATTTCTCTGTTCTTCGGCTGTATTCTTTGGCTTTGTCATGTATGCTCCAAGATAAAAAATATTATATCAAAGTTGCGATATGGCAATTTATTTAATGGCTGGCATGACTGATTTCAGATGATTCTTGCATTTCCTTTTTTCAAGTGCAGCGCAAAATCAGTTATGTCATCTGTCCCCTTTATATAAAGTCGGTCAATTGGATTCTTTTCTCTTTCCCAGGGCCAAGCGGTTATGCCTTCTTTAAAGCTGAAATCAAATATATAACCGGCATCAAATACATTTTTACGCATGGCTTCGGAATAAGCTCCGTCCCCGTATGGATATGCGAAAGCGCACAGGCTGCGGCCAAGCGCTTCTTCTGTTTTCTTTTTTGATTCTGTTATCTCTGTCCTGGCAGCCTCCGGATCTATTTTTGTAAGATGGGGGTGATTAAGCGTATGCCCTCCGAAGTCCATTACTCCGCTTTCCAGCATTTCTTTAATTTGTTCTATGGTACACATGTTTATCCAGGGCTCGCTTGCCGGATTATGCCAGGTGTTTGCTTTGCCAAGGGTATTCCAGACAAGAAATATGTTTCCTTTTGCTCCTAATTCCTTCAGAATAGGATATGCGTATTCATAATTGTTCTGGTATCCGTCATCAAATGTTATCAGAACAGTTTTTTCTGGCAGTTCTTGTTTTTTTTCTTTATATATTTCATTTAATTCGCTGAAAGTTATAGTGTTCCAGCCATTGTCTATGAGATATTTAACCTGCTTGCGGAATTTCTCAGGGCTGACCCATAAATCTTTCATGTATGGCTTTGGCGGAATGCCCACCTTGTGATAGCATAGAACGCGCAGCCCGCTTTTTGATTTTCTCCACCACGGATAGCGCAAGCTGAGAAGAATTGATATAACTAGAATTGCAAATAAAACTATGAACCACATATAATCTCCATATATAAATAGTTTACAGCATGACTAATTCGGTAAAAACAATAGCTGCTAAACAGTTTGTCTGACGGATTAATTCTTATCTCCCCTGAATAAAATCTTCCTTATCAAGTTTTTCGGCAGCAGCATCAAATACCATCTTTGGAGTGATAAGCTTCATGCACAGGAAATGCCCGCGCGGACATTTTTTTGAGCCATGAAGCGCGCATGGCCTGCATGCAAGCGGCACTTGAACTACGGTATTCTTTTTTCCATAAGGGAAAAATCCCAGCTCTTTTGTTGTCGGGCCGAATATGCCTACCGCAGGCACGCCTAAAGCGCAGGCAATATGCATTGGGCCTGAGTCATTTGATATAAATACTTTAAGGCCTCTTATTGCTTCCATTAGTTCAGGCATTGAGGTTTTGCCTGTGAGGTTCAGACAAAAATCAGGGCCTGCTGCCCTCTCTATGGAGCCGTTCCATTCTTTTTCGCCCGGCCCTCCAGAAATTAAAACTTTTTTACCTGTAGCTCTGTAAAGCTTTTTTATTAAGTCAGCCCAGTTTTCAGCAGGCCAGCGTTTTGTGGGCCATGCCGATCCGGGATTTATTCCTGCTATAAGGCCTTTTGCTTCCGATATGGCGGCAGATGCTTCCTTGTTTTGCTTTATTCCAGGAAAAGAAGGCTGCAAGTCTTTCGCAAGCGGTGACAGCAGTGACAAATTCCTCTCCACATCGTGCATAAGCCATGAAAAAGGAACTTTGTGCGTAAGAAAAAATTTTCCTGCGCTGTTTGAAAAACCTATTCTCAATGGAATCCCTGCTTTCCATGCTATAAAAGCGCTTCTGAAAGACCTGTGCGGAATTATGGCGGCGTCAAAGCTCTGTTTAGTAAGTTCTGAAACAATGCGCAGAGTTTCAGCAAGCTTTATTTTTGCCGTCTTTTTGCGGTCTTCTATGAAAGTAACTCCAGGTAAGCCTGCCGCAGAAAAAACCTGTACTGTCTCAGGCCTGGTTATTACTGTTATTTGTGCTTCAGGGAATACTTCACGCATTTTTTTCAGCAGCGGGAGCGTTAATACGCAATCGCCTAAAAAAGCCGTTTGCAGAAGCAGGAGCTTTTTTGGTTTTTGCGCTAGTTCTGCTGTGGCAAAATCCCAGTCCCCAAGCTCAGGGCCTGCATATTTTATTGGAATGTCTATTTCTTTAAGCGTATCTAAGTATTTTTCTGCCGTATGTTTCTCAAGCGAAGGGCTAGGTATTTTCATTTTTACGAATAATCTTCTGGCTAATGAAGATTTTTTATACCTTATAACCTTTTTTGCTTTGGATAATGCGCAGACGAGCCTGCTCCTGAGCACAGCATGCAAATCAATTATATAATCATATCCGGCCGCATTTATCGCATTTGCCGTTGCAAAAAGTCCTGAAAACGGAATAACTTTGCTTATTAGCTTATTTCCTTTCACTGCTCCTGCAAACTGCGGCTTTACAAGAAAATCAATTTCGGCATCCGGCATGGCTTCCTTAATGTTCCTGAGCACAGGGGCTGTGAGCACAATATCCCCTAGTGAAGACATCCTGATTATAAGTATTTTCTTTTTCTGCGTTCCGTCCATTACATAAAAATTATATCATTTAATGTAAATTGCGCTTATGCGTTTGCATTTTTGCGCCTAAATATCTTGTTTTGAAGCATGGAGCTGTTATGGAAAACGATAAAGAAGAAAAACTGCCTTTAAAAGAAGTTCTGAAACTTCTGTTTAAAGCCTCAAAGGGATTCTGGCTGGTAAATGCCATCAATTTCGGAGATGGAATAGCTTATTTCGGCATGCTGAATCTTATGACGCTTTTCTTGGGCACCAAACTTGGCATGCCTGACAGTCTGGCAGGCTGGAGCGTTTCCCTGCTGACAGGTCTTGTTACATTATTTATGTTCGGCGGCGGTTTTGTATCCGATAAGCTGGGCGTGCGCAAAGCGCTTACTTTCTGCCTGGCCCTGCTTTTAGGAGGCAGGCTTCTGCTTAACTGCGCTGCATATATTCCTGTTTCCGGCGAAGGATGGTTTCAGCCTGCATATCTCTTATGCTGGCTAGCCATAATCATAGTTGCTTTTGCGGAAGGTGTTATACAGCCTGCTCTCTATGCTGGCGTAAAGGAATATACGGATGATCGCACGGCAACAATGAGCTACAGCTTCCTTTATGCGATAATGAACTTAGGCATAATGACTGAAAGTTTTCTTTCTCCGTTTATTAGAACCGAGGAACCTTTCATTAAAATAGGCAAAAAAAGCATTATGGGTCTCGGTTGGGGCTTTGATGGCGTTTTTTGGGTATGCATTGCGGCTACCGCTGTCATGCTTCTTGCGCATATATTCTTTTTCACGAAAAAAGTTGAAGAAACAGATCGTCAGCCAATATTTGCTGAAGAGAAAACAGATGAGGAGCCTCCTAAGAATCTTTCAGAAAAAATTAAAAGCATGCTTATATTTGACGGCCGCTTTTTCTTCTTCATTTTTGCCCTTCTTCCTGTCAGAACGCTTTTTGCGCATCAATGGCTTACTATACCGGATTATATAATGCGTTGTTTCCCTGCCGAAGTGGGGGCTAAATATGAATGGTTTTCTGCGCTTAACCCATTCATCATTGTTATCTTCGTTCCGCTGATTGCCGCGCTTACGCGTAAGGTAAATGTAATAACCATGATGATTGTTGGCACTTCCATTTCCGCGCTAACCACCTTTATTTTAGTGCCCGGCCCGCATCTTGGCAATCTCATTCTATACATCATATTGTTCTCTTTTGGAGAGGCAGTATGGTCATCCAGATTCTTGGAATATGTGGCAAGCATTGCTCCCGCAGGCCGCGTTGGCGCATATATGGGACTGGCTAATCTTCCATGGTTCTTGGCTAAGTTCACTACCGGCCTGTATTCAGGCAGCATGCTTGCCCATTTTATACCTAAGAATGCTGAAATGTCAGTTAAGGCTGCCGGCAGTTCTGAGATGTGGCTTATCTATGCCATAATTGCCTGCATTTCCCCTGTCCTTCTGATAATTTTCCGCCGCTGGCTGATTTCTCCTTCAGCTAAAAAATGAGGCTGTTTTACTATACTGATTTAGGCAAAATATTTTTTTGAG
>JAILAB010000061.1 GCA_024681855.1 Elusimicrobiales bacterium | reverse complement strand
AAAAAAAGCCTGTGCATGAGGCGGCATTCCTTAGCCGCACAGGCCTTTTTTTATTATCCGGCTCATGCCAGCAAGCTGTTTTTTTGTATAAATAGCGCAGAATTTTTAAGAGTGCCTGTTTTCTTCTTTTTTGAATTTTTTATGCATGAATATGCTGATTATAAATAACAGCGCGCTGCATATAGCATAGAATATGCGTAAACCGGGCATTTCAGAAAGAGAAACAAGTCCGGTACGGCTAAAATTGAATGTTATTCCCATAAATCCGAAAAGCGGGTCTTTAGGGAATAAGGCCATGTATCCCAAAAAAATGCCCCAGAACAAACAAAGCGCAACCGCCAGGCGATTTATAAATTTTATCATAGCTAACTCTATATAACATTATAGGAAATAATTACTATCCGCCTGGGCAGGCAAGCTCAAACAGAGTTTGTAAAATTAAAGCCCCCTGTTTAAACACAGCGGGCTTTTTTAAATACAAAAAATTTTATATTCCTGCAAAGCTGCAGGGATTAGCTTCTTTTTGCTAAGGCTATGCCCATATCAAATGCCTTTTGGCATTCCTTAGGGAACACCTCCTCATGACGCTGTTTTTTTGCTTCCGGATTGAACATAGACCACTCCCAGTCCAGTTTGGAATAATCTTTCAGTTGCAGAGTATCCCCGCTTACAAATGTTTCAGCAGGCCCCACAAAACGGTTTAATGTCTGCTGATAGCTTTGTATAAGGGAATCATAACTGCCATCCGGCGAATTGCTCGTCATGAGCAGCAATACCGGAATCATATTTTGATTACAGCATACATTTTCCATATTATAGGTAAGATTTTGGAAAATCAAACGCTCATAAAGGGCCCGAAAAGATGCTGTTAACTCACCAAGATAATTAGGGGAACCAATAATAAGACCGTCTGCCCCTCTAATTGCATCCAGCACAGGCGTTAATCCATCACGGCAAATGCAATGCCCTTTGTTTTTTTCACGCTTGCACCCAAAGCAAGAAATACAGCCAGTATATTTTTCTAATCGGAACAGGTCAAATTTTTCCACATTTGCTCCCGCGGAAATGGCCCCTTTTATTGCTTCGTTTATCAAAGTATCCGTATTCCAGCCTTTTCTCGGGCCTGCATTTACCGCAATAATCTTCTTGTTCATTTTTTTCGGTCTCCTTATCGCATAGAATATTATTTTAACAAATGATTAAAAATAAAAGCCGTTTTTTAGGATAATAATTACGGCACTGTAAACAGAAAGGCTGCCTGTAAGCAGCCTTTCTTTATTGTTAGCTTATAAATGAAACAGTTATTCGCCCAATTGCTCAATAAGGTAATTTTCCATGCCTATTTCTTCAATCAGGGAAAGATGCTGGCGCACCCAGCTAAAGTGCTTCTGTTCTTCCACTATAAACTTCTGCACCATCTCTTTAGACACATAATCATCTTCAAACAATGAGAGGGCTTTGCTCATCATGGGCAGAGCTTCGGCAGCATCCTTGCAGTCATATTCCAGCATTTCTTTTATATCTGAAATAACGGGATATTTGGAAATTTCAACTTCAGGTGTTTCGCCAAGTTCAATCAAACGGGCGTTTACTGTTTTGGCTTCTTCCCATTCTTAATCAGATTCAGCGGCTATTTTATCCGCTAAAGCCGCAAAACCGCGTTTGCGCAGCAGCTGGGCATGAATGGAATGCTGCTGGGAATTGCCAAACCATCCTTTTGCAAGTTCTTTTAAGAATTCTGTTTTTGTCATATTATTCCTCCTAAAAATTTATTGCTTCCTGTTCTCCGGCAAATGAAGAAAAAGTAGCCTTTGCATTCTTAAAATACAGCATCTGCATATTTCCGTCATCAGGGCTGTAAAGCGGTTTAAGGGAAGGCATTTTTTCAAGCATGGCTGCTTTAATATCACGGTTATCATCATTTACCAGTTTACCGGCAACACGCAACCACCGCCCGTTTTTAAATGCGCATATTTCCACTTTGGGATTGGCCGCAATCTGTCTGGAAACGGGTTTGGCCTTGCCTGTCTGAATATATATTTTCCCGTCATATAAAAGCACTGTTCCAAATGCCCTTACCCTGGGCTGGTCTCCATCTGCCGTGGCAAGATAATAAGTGCCTGCTTCATCTATAAACTTATATACTTTTTCAATGCCGCTCATTTTATTCTCGCTTACTGTTTCATTAATTAAAGCCGCAATGCATTTTTCAACTTCCTGCATATCGGCCGTAGGTTCAAAACGGGCAACTATGTTTCCCTGGCGGTCCGCCACAAACTTGGTAAAGTTCCACTTTATGTCAGGGGAAGTTTTCCAGCCGGGGTCCGTTTCTGCCATCATTTTTTCCAGAATATCTTTATGCTGATGCGCGCCAAAGCCCCTGAACCCCTGCTGTGTTTTAAGATAAGCATAAAGCGGAAGTGCCTTGTCTCCATTTACATCAGATTTTTTCATCTGCGGGAATTTTGTATTGTAATGCAATGTGCAGAACTGATGTATTTCATCATCATTGCCTGGAGCCTGATTTCCAAACTGATTGCATGGAATATCAATAATTTCAAGCCCCTGTTCATGATATTTCTCATACATTTTTTCCAAAGCTTCATAATGGGGGGTAAATCCGCAGCCTGTGGCTGTGTTTACAATCAGCATTACCTTGCCTTTGAAGTTTGCCAATGCCAATTCTCCGCCATTAGCGGTTGGCACAGTATAATCGTAAATGCTCATTCTGTTCTCCTTATTCAAATTTGCTTTCCGCAAATTTATTATATAAATTACAGTTTTTTAAATGTAAGTAGTATCTTTTTTAATACTAAAAAAATATATTTATATTTAAAAAAAAATACACTGTTAAACACTTTAAGTTTTAAAGGAAAATGCAAAAAAAAGGCATAATATCACGCAGCAATATAATTGCCGTTAATTATTGAGCAAAATATACATTAAGATTTTATGTCTTCTTCTTTTAAACAGCTATGCAAAATGTCTGCAGCGCTTTTTACTTTATCCGGGCAGGGACGCCTTTTATAATATTCCTTTGTGCGCGGCTGCGGAGAAGAAGGGGGAGTGCCGGCAGGCAGGCCAAGCAGTTCGCGGCATATTATAGAGCCGTTTTCTTCCTTAAAACGGCCGCAGGCTTTCTGAATAAGCTTATAAAAATCGCTTTTTGCGGCGTGGTCCGCAGGGTTTTCAGGCGCGTATTTTAAAGAAAGGGCCATGCACATTCCGCTTACGGCTCCGCATACCTCGCGCTGCCCGCCTAAACCTCCGCCAAAACAGGCAGACATTCTGCGTGCCATGGCATTGTCAATGCCTAAATCTTCAGCAAATGCGCATAAAACAGCCTGTGCGCAGTTATGCCCCTGCAGGAACAGATTTCTGGCTTCTTCGCCTTTATCGCTCATAATTTCTCCGCATACATTTAAATTGTGATTTTGTCATCTTTATTATATAACATAAAAAAATACAGAAAAGCAATAAAGAAAAATTTGTGTCTTTTTAACTATTATTTGTGCACTGTCTGTTTTCTTTATACCTGGTGATGGCATTTAACAGCGAACTGATCATACAAGAAGATTATTGATTTTAATGCTCCCGTCATGCTGAATTTATTTCAGCATCTCTGCGGCTTAATAAGGGCCTAAACAAGTTCATTACGACGAAGCAATATTTGCATTCTTATAAATATATTGTATCAATGATTTCTTTTAACATAGCCTAGCGGATTAATGTAAAATATGCCCTGCTGGATGATATTTTTTAGCGTTTCCCGCTGGTAAAAAAACAAGCAAAATTTACCTCTATGCCGGATTTTGATATAATATATAAACCTTATCCCAAGAAAAGGAGTTTTTTATGAAGCGTTTTTCCACAACCTTCGTTCGTTCGGTTGCGGTTCCTGGGATTATCGTTTTGTTGCTTCTGTCAGCATTTTGCGGTATTTTCCCCACTCAGACTGCCCATATTCTGCAAACAGTGCAGGAATTTTTTTATGCCAAATTAAGCTGGCTGTATATATTCCTTGTCAGCTTCTTCTTTTTATTTCTTGTAGTTCTTGCCTTTGGCAAAACAGGAAATATCAGGCTTGGCGCAGATAATACAAATCCACAGCATAGTTTTATCGCATGGGTGGCCATGCTTTTTTCAGCCGGAATGGGAATAGGCCTTATGTATTTCGGCGTGGCAGAACCGCTTTCACACTATGTCAACCCGCCTCTGGCATCTATGGGACATTCCGAGAAAGAAGCGCTTTTCAGCACATTTATTCACTGGGGAATTCATGCCTGGAGCATTTATGCTGTAATGGGACTTGTGCTTGCTTATTTTTCTTACAGATACAGATTGCCGCTTGCAATGCGCAGCGGATTTTATCCTATGCTGAAAAACAGGATTAACGGCAGGATAGGGGACATAATAGATGTTTTTGCGCTTTGCTGTACTTTTTTTGGAATTACTACATCCCTAGGCTTCGGTGTTTTACAGTTAAATTCAGGGCTTGCATATCTGGGAATACTGCCAGACGGTTCCTTTGCATGGCAGACTGTCATTGTATGCATGGTTATAACAGTGGCAGTATTTTCCGCCTGTTCAGGCGTTAACAGAGGCGTAAAGATCCTAAGCGAAATAAATATGATGCTTGCAGTGATGCTTATGCTTTTTGTGCTGAGTTTCGGGCCCACTGTTCACATCCTGGAAGCTTTCAGCGAAGCTATAGGCTACTATTTCAGTAACCTTATACCAAGAACATTTACAACATTTGCCTTTAACCCGGAAGGAAAGGCCTGGCTTTCCGCATGGACAATTATGTACTGGGCCTGGTGGATTTCCTGGGCACCGTTTGTGGGTTTGTTCATTGCCAAGATTTCAAAGGGAAGGACCGTGCGCGAGTTCATACTCGTAGTTCTGTTTGTGCCTAGCATTTTTATATTCCTGTGGATGAGCGTATTTGGCGGGGGAGCTATATGGCTAGATGTCCATAAAGCTGCGGGAGCACTTTCCGCAATGGCTGGCGATCCGGATTCGCTGCTTTTTAATTTCCTGCAGCTTTTCCCTTTTACAAAAGCGCTTTGCATACTGGCAATAACCATGATTGCAGTTTTTTTTGTCACTTCGGCAGACTCAGGCATTATGGTATTAAACAGCATAGCAAGCAAAAACAAGGGAAAAACTCCCGTATGGCAGAATATATTTTGGGGTGCTGTTATGGCCCTGCTGTCACTGCTTCTGCTGCGCAGCGGCGGATTAAAGGCACTGCAGACAATGACCCTTGTTTCTGCGCTGCCCTTTGGGCTGATAATGTTATTTTTCTGTTTCTGCTTATGGAAAGCATTGAAACTGGATATCATCTATCATCAGAGCAGCCTTCCTTATGGAAGCCATATATGGGATTCTTCCCGCTGGCAAGACTATCTTAATCAGATTCTAAGGTTCACAAAAAAAAGTGACGTACGCGAGTTCATAGCGTTAAATGTGCGCCCTGCCTTTAAGGAACTATGCGCTGCCTTTGCAGAGAAGGGCGTAAATGCAGAAATAAGGGAGGGGAAAACCGGTGAAATTGACATATATCTTCTGATACGTTATGACAAACTGCAAAACTTCAAATACGGGGTAAGGGCTGAAAAACAGGAAGTTTCTCAATATATTATAGACGAGGATAATGCTCCAACTCCTGAATCAGATGTATATGTGCCGATGAGTTATTATAACAGCGGGCGCACTGGCAATGACATACAGCATCTTGAGAAAGAGGAAATTATAGCAGATGTGCTGCGTGAATATGAACGTTTTATTGCCATAGCAGCTGATGAGCGCAGCGAAATATGGATGCTGGACAAAGAAGAATAATATTTTTTCTTCGGAATTTTTAAATCAGCATGTAAAAAAAGCTCCGTTTCCGGAGCTTTTTTAAAGCCGGCAAATGCTGTGCTTTCCGGCATGGTAATAACTGATTGTTTAGAATTCAGCGTAACCCGGAACACGCGGGTATGCCGTTACGTCGCGGATATTGGAAATTCCTGTTATGAGCATCATCATGCGCTCAAACCCAAGCCCGAAGCCGGAATGAGGCACGCTGCCGAAACGGCGCAGGTCCAGAAACCACCAGTATGGGGCCATGTCCATTTTTCTTTCCTGCATTTTCTGTTCCAGCACTTCAAGGCGGTTTTCGCGTTCACTGCCTCCGATAATCTCGCCTATGCGCGGAACAAGCACGTCCATGCCGCGCACGGTTTTACCATCGTCATTCAGCTTCATGTAGAAAGCGGCGACTTCCTTCGGCTTGTTATATAATATGACAGGCTTTTTGAAATAATGTTCCACCAGGAAACGCTCATGCTCGGAGTTGAGGTCAACTCCCCAGGAGACCTTGACTTCAAAACGTTTGTTTTCCGGCTCCAGCAGTTTTATTGCCTCGGTATAAGGCAGCCTTTGGAAAGAGTTATCCGTGATGTTTTTAAGGCTTTCCATCAGTTTCGGTTCTACAAATTTTGCGAAAAGTTCCAGATCCTGCGGGGCTTTTTCAATTATGTGCTTTGTTATGGATTTTATGAAATCCTCCGCAAGATCCATATCGTCTTCAAGTTCGTAGAAGGCCATTTCCGGCTCTATCTGCCAGAATTCCGCACAGTGCCGGTATGTATTTGA
>JAILAB010000035.1 GCA_024681855.1 Elusimicrobiales bacterium | reverse complement strand
GAATTAACTTTGCAGCAGTCATTCCTGAGTGGTCAGTAAAACTGTTGCTTTAATCATTCATAAGTTCCTTTCATCAGTTTTACAAGATCCCACGCATTCTCAAGGCACTCGGTATAAATCATCTCCCTAAGGTACTGTATTGACCTTATATAATGTGCCAGTTTTTCTTCATCCCCAATGGCCTCTTTCAGACTGCTGCGGACAATGTTCCCCAACATGGCGGATATTGCTTTAGATTTTTTGGAAAACCGTAATGGGTTCTCTACCAGATCCTTATAGATATCAGGATCCGCAGCCTTGAGCTTTTCCAGTTCTTTCTGGAACATTTCCTTTGTCGGATATTCTTTTGGCAATTTACTCATATCCGGTGCCCATGTTTTTCTGGCTCCGCGTTTGATAAGAATTTCTTCCTTGTTAAGATTCATAGTTATATTCCTCCCATAGAATAATATACGGTATGCCTTTACATCCTATATGGCTTTCCGTAAAGCCATGTGATAAAAGGCAATCGTAAAACAGTCTGAACAACAGATATGATTTTGTATCATATTTCCAAACCGATTTATTATACAAAAAAAATTAAAAATAGCAAATTTTTTTTATTATTATAGAATACCCCGACGTGTTTTGCCTGCAAATCAGAATAAAAAACACATTTTATATTGATACGGATTTGGCTTAAAACAGACCTTTAATTAATGGCTCTGTTAAAGGAAAGTATTGATACAATGTAATTATAAAGAACGCAAATATTACTTTGTCGTCCTGAACCTGTTTCAGGACTTCTTTAAGCTGCAGAGATGCTGAAATAAATTCAGCACGACGGTAAAACTGTAAAATAAATAATCTTCTTGGACGGGATTGCATGTGTGCCCCTTGAGCAATGAGATGGGGCACTTTTATGCTGGGGGGGAAAAAAATATATATTTCAAACTGGCATTGGCAGCAACCGTTGCTTACTGGTTCAAAGATTTTAACTCTAAATTTTCCTTTGACTGAATTGACCGATATGTTCTGTATTCAATATCTTCTTCCGTTGCGCTTGCAATGTTAATCTGCGTTCCGTTATTTTTCTTGCCGTTAATTGTTATAAAATATTTTCATGGACTGCCTCTTATTTTTTAAAAAGGAAAAATATTTTTCTTATATTGTTTTTATTCTGGTTGCGATTGCTTTTATTCCGTCGTTATTTAATGGCTTTGTGGATTGGGATGATCTTCCCTTAATTATTTTAAATGATGATTTTAAGGGCCTTGGTATCCAAAATCTTAAATGGATGTTTACGACATTTCATATGTCTCATTACCAGCCGCTAAGCTGGCTTAGCCTTGCTATTGACTGGAAATTGTGGGGGATGAATCCTTTCGGATATCATTTAACGAATGTGCTTCTGCATGCCGCCAGCGCGGCTTTTCTTTACAAAACAGCATTTATTCTTTTCACTGTCAATAAGAAAGATATTAGCAGTGATAATCTTGTTTATGCTTCTACAGCCGCTGTTTTCTCAGCGCTCTTTTTTGCAATTCATCCTCTCCGGGCTGAATCTGTTTCCTGGCTGACTGAACGACGAGATGTGCTTTCTCTTTTTTTCTTCATAGTGTCTTTATTTATATATGTGTGCCTGCAATCAGATGCAATATCGGAAGAAAAAAAACATATTTCTGAAAATATCTCGTATGGCAGAAGACTTTTGCTTTGTTTTATCGTATATGTTATGGCTTGCTTATCAAAAAGCATGGCTGTTACTCTTCCTGCCGTGTTTGTTCTTCTTGATTTTTATCCTTTCCGCAGGCTTTCTGCCAGCACATTAATTCTGCGCGAAAGAGATTCCATAAAAGCTGTGAAGGAGAAAATTCCTTTTTTTATCTTTGCTGCGGCATTGTCTTTATTTTATTATTTCGTAGTTGGAAAAGCGATAGACATTCCTTATATTGATTCTTATAAGCCTTCTTTTGCGAAAGCTGTTTATGCTAATTGGTTTTATCTTTTTAAGACTGTTTTCCCGATAGGTCTTTCTCCTGTATATGCCGCCCCGGAGCATGGTTATCTTGTCCCCAATATTATAGGCGGATCAGCGCTGTTTTTTTTGCTTTGCTATGCATTTCGCTTGCGCCATAGTTTTCCGGTTCTATTAACTGCGACTTTATATTATTTCGGAACTCTTTTCCCCGCTTGCGGTCTTCTTAATGGCGCTCCTGTGCCCGCCGCAGACAGATATTCTTATATTCCCGGCATTGGCCCTGCGGTTCTTGCCGGCGCCTTGTTTCTTAATTGCCTAAATAATCCGGCTAGCCGTAAAAAGGCTGGTTATGCAGCATTAATTATTATTATCCTTATGTCTGTTTTGTGCTCAAGACAACAGTCTTTTTGGAAAGGCTCTACATCAGTATGGACAAGGGCAGCTAGCGCAGAGCCTCGCTCAGCAATAGCATATAATAATCTTGCTTCCCTTGCTTTTGCTCGCGGAAACAGGGAAGAGGCTGAGAAGCTCATGCTCAAGGCATTAAGCCTTGCCCCAGATGATTTCAATATACATTTTAATTGCGGGAATTTGTATTTTCTCGCTAGCAGGTATCAAGAAGCGGCTGTTAAATATTCTTATGTAATAAAAATTGCTCCAGATTATTATTTAGCATATATTAAATTAGCCGAGGCTGAATTGAAGCTTGGAAATGCCGGGGAGGCTGAAGAGGCTTTAACCAAGGCAACGGAAAAAAGACCGGCTTACTTTCAGGCATGGCATGACCTTGCCATAATAAAAATGGATGCTGGCAAGTATTCCGAGGCAGAGCCAGCCATAAGAAATGCCTTATCTGCCGTGCCGGATTCTGAAGAAATGCTTATTATGATGTCTGCTGCATTGGCAGGACAGGGCCGTTATTCAGAGTCTGCTGATTTCTGCCATAAAGTGCTAGAGTTAAATCCGAAAAACGGTGAAGCATCGGCTTTTCTTCAAAGGCTTGAGAAAGCTGCTAACGTTAAAGTGAAAAACGCTAAATAGCCTTGCTGCTTTGCCTTGCTTTATTTGTTTTTCTCAGTTTTTCAATTTTCAATATTATTTCAATGTGTTTATAATAAGGTGTTTCAGCAAAATCCGGATTTATGGATTTTTCTTTTTCCATATAGTAAGCTGTTTCATCAAACATTTTCCTGGCAAGGTATAATTTAGCGAGCCTAAAGTTCACATAATTGGCTTTTGGATTTTTTTCCAATGCCCGCTTATAGAATATTTCCGCGGCCTGCGGCATATTATAATCTTCGTGAATCATGCCTATGGTGTCTAAGAGTTCATAGTAATCATGCGTTTCCTGTAATCCCCTGCTCCATATAAGAAAAGGTTCTTTGTAATTTTCTGCTGCTATAAGGCTTGTTGCCGCAAAAAAAGCTAGTGTTATCCCAAAGAGATATTTTGCAAATCTCTTGTTTGTTAAAAATGAAAACAGCTTGTCTGAGTTTATGGTCTCTGCCGCTTTTGCTATGCTGAACATAAGTCCAGCCATTGGCAGGAATAATCTGTGTTCATATAAAAATAGAGGTTTTCCCTGATTTGCTAATGTCGGGATAAGAAGCAATGCGAACCAGGCCAGGCCGAAGCATATCATTCTTCTGTTTTCTTTAGCGGCTGGACGGAATAGGAATATTATAATCAGCGCAGCCGGTATATAATACCATGCGGAATCCGCCAGTCTGGCCATGTTATAGCAGCTAGGGAATATCGGAAAAACAGCCTTTCCTAAAAAAACAGGCAGGAAGAGCAGGTTTTTCGCAGTTTCAGTTATGTCTATAGACATAGCTCTCAGTTCAGCAAAAGAATGCAAAAACAGCCAGACAATGGCAGGAATTATGTTAGCGGCAGTAAATAGAGCAAAACTTTTTTTGTCGCTGAATCGTTTGTTTTTCAAAAAAAGCCATAAAAAAGGCAGGGGAATGAAGAAAATGGCAGTTTCCTTAATTAGCAGCGCGCACATCAGCGCTATGGAATAACCGCAAAGTAAAAGCAGTTTTTTTTCTTCTTGATATTTCAGAAAAATCATGAATGCGAATAGCATGAATATTGCTAAAAGCGGGTCATTCCTTCCATAAATCCAAGCTGCCGCAGAGGCCAATGAAGGGTGAGCGGCAAAAAGCAGTGATAAAATGAAAGCTGTCTTTTGATTTATTCCGGCAGCGATAAGAAAACAGTATGCGCATAATGTCCCTGTAGCATAAAAGATAAGGCTTGAAACATGCGGTATCAGCCAGCTGCTAAGGCCTAAGGCGTTTGAAATTAATGTGTCAGCCATGAAAGTTACATTAAGCAGCGGCCTGTACATTGAGCTTTCTCCTGTTATTGACACATGCGTAAGGAAAAGCCTCGGCAAATTCCCCGGATCAGAAAAAAATACTTTATTCCCTAATAGAAAGTCATAGTCATCAAGGTAGGAAAGCCCAAAAGTTAATGACCTGGCATAAAGCAGAAATGCAAACAGGAAAAGCAGTATCGGATAAAAATAATCAGAATTTATAAATTTTCTTATTGCTTTCATGCATTTGCTCATTATCTTATTCTAGCATTAAATATAGAATATAAAATTCTTTTTCCTCTTTTTTTGCTTTAGGAGGTTAATAAATAATAAAATGCTTATGAGGTATTTATGATTAATGCTATAAGAGATGTAGTGAATCTTTTCTGGGAACCCGTAATGAATGTGTGGGAGCTTTTTGCAACTTATGCTCCTGGCATAATAGCCGCATTTATTTTTATACTGACAGGTCTTTTTCTGGCGCGCTTTCTTAGCACATGGCTTGAATATTTCTTGAGAAAGATAAAGCTTGACAACTATACCAGCAAGCTAGGCATAAATGAGATATTCATGCGCTTTGGATTTGGCAACTCTCCATCGCGCATTCTGTCATTCATATTATATTGGACTATGCTCCTGGTATTCTTTGTTACGGCTGCGAATATCCTTAATCTCTCCGTTATTTCTCAAGTTTTGGAACAGTTTTTGGTAGGATTTGTGCCTAAAATAACTGTAGCTGTTGTCATTGCCTTTGGCGGGTTGCTGTTTGCTAATTTCATTTATTCAATAATAGAGAATGCTGCTAAGGCTAATAGCTTGAAAGGCGGAACGTCTCTTGCTAAAATCGCTCATTTTGTTGTGATTATATTCACTATTGTTGTAATTTTGGAGCAGTTTGGCCTTAGAATGAAGCTTATAGAGAATGGTGTTGCAATCCTGCTGTGTTCCCTTGGCCTTGCTTTTGCCATATCAGTAGGCTTAGGCGCTAAGGATTTTGCAAGAGATGTTATAAAATCATTCTTTACTGACGGAGAAGAAGATAATAAATAACTTTTGAGCCGCTGATTAAATATCAAAAAAAGCTTATAAAAAAGGCCTGCCTTGTTATGGCAGGCCTTTTTGTTGTTGTCCGAAAACCCCCGGCTAGGCCGGGGGATATTTATTATGCTTTCAGTTTCAGATATAGTCTTTCAGCTGCTTGCTGCGTGAAGGATGGCGCAGCTTTCGTATTGCTTTAGCTTCTATCTGGCGCACCCTTTCTCTTGTTACCCGGAACATTTTTCCAACTTCTTCCAGCGTGCGCGGATATCCTGTGTCAATGCCGAAACGCAGCTTTATTATTTTGGCTTCGCGCTCGGTAAGCGTATCCAGTATTTTAGAGACCTCTCTTTTCCTCAAAAGGTCTAATGCTGAATTTGAAGGAGGCAGCCCTCCCTTGTCTTCAATGAAGTCTTCCAGATGAGAATCTTCATCTTCGCCTATTGGCGTAGAAAGGGAAATAGGCTCCTGCATGATTTTCATTGCGCTTTTTACCTTATCTATGGATATGTGCATTCCCTTTGAATACTCTTCCACATTAGGGTCTCTTCCATTGTCCTGGCGGAATTTCCTTGTAAATTTCATTAGTTTGGACACTAACTCTTTCATGTGCACGGGTATTCTTATTGTGCGCGCCTGATCCGCAATGGCGCGGTTTATGGATTGCCGTACCCACCAGGTGGCATAGGTTGAGAACTTGTAGCCGAGCTTATACTCAAATTTTTCTACTGCTTTCATAAGCCCGAGTCCGCCTTCCTGTATAAGGTCTGAAAGTTCCAGGTTTGAGTTTACATGCTTTTTTGCTATTGAAACCACGAGCCGCAGGTTTGCTTTGATAAGCTTTAGCTTGTCCTGAAGTATCTGATCTTCCAGAAACTGGATTTTATCGCAGAAAGACAGGAAATCTTCCACCGTATAGCATACCGGCAATGTGCGGCAGAGCAGTCTCTTTCTTTCCTGAATGATAGCCACATTCTGTAATGAAGGATCTGTTTCTTCCGGCATGTATCCGGTTTTGTTTTTAAAAACTGCAGGCTTCATTTTCCCGTCAGCGACAGCTTTTCTCGCTTCTATAAGTTCTTCAAGAGTTATTTTTTCCGCATAGAGGCCGCGGTATTTGTCTATTTCGGCATCATATCCGCGTATTTTGTCTCCGAGAGTTTTTATCTTATTGGTAAGCCTTTTTATTTTTTCCTGATTGAGGTTTAATTCCAGTATTTTTTCTACTATGTCCTTTCTTTTCTTGTCTGCCTCAGCGGAAATTTTTTTGCGCTTCTCATTTGGTATTTTCTCATTTGCCGCATCTGAATCCAGCTTCTCTATCTCTTTTTCGGTTTTTGTTATGTACTCTACCGTTTTCTTCATTTTGCTCTTCATGTTAGAGAGCTCTTTGTCTGATTTGCGGCCTCTGGGCATCAGCTCCTTTGGAGTCATTTCATCTTGTTCTATCAGGGCTTCCCAGTTTCTTATTTCCCTTAATGTTATTGGTGATTCCAATACCATCATTCTCAGCTTCTTTTCCCGTTCATGAATGTTGCGGGCCAATGTTATTTCTTCTTCTCTTGACAAAAGAGGAACCCTGCCCATTTCGGAAAGGTACATCTTTATTGAATTGGACACGTCTGAAGAGGCATCCCATTCGCTGGTATATGCCTCCTTTTCAGAAGCAGAGAATATCTTGAACTTTTTCTGTTCCACTACATCAATGCCAAGGTCTTCCATCTGTTCCAGCACGCTGGAAATTTCTTCTCCTGACATAGAAGGGTTCGTTAAAACGCGTTCTTTTTCCTCCAGTGTTATGAACCCGCGTTCTTTGCCTAGCTCAATAATATTCTGCGCATCTTTGTTTTCTTCTGACATATTCCCTCCGTTGTTAGCTCAAAGGTCTTTGCTCCCGGAAGTTTTTAACTCCATTGCAAGAATTGTATATTCCTGCAATTCTTCCGGAGACATCTCTGGCAGGTTTTTTAATTCGCTCATTCGCCTCTTTGCTGAAGCTTGTTTTAAAAGCCTTGCCGCGCCTGCCGCAGCGGCTGCATCATTTTTCCCTTCTTCCGGCTCTGATACTGCCAGTTCAAATAATGCTGAGGCTTCTTCCGGAAATTTTTCTGAAAGGATTAATAATGCATCCTTTCTATTGTTTTCTGGAATGTTTTTTAATTCAGTAAAAATCTTTTTTGCAAGGGGTGATGAAAAATCTTTTTCAGTTATCTCCCCTGATGCCTGTATAAGTTCCGGGCGGCTCATGAAAATCTGAATCAGATCCAGTTCCAGCGGCGGAATTTTATTTTTATCATGCCTGGCTTTCCTTTTTTCCGGCTCTTTGTTTTTGTTTTGTTCCTTGCCGTCTTGTTTTGCCGTCATCTTTTCAAGCTGCCTGAGTATGGAGTCCTTTTCCACATTAAAACGAAAAGAGAGCAGCTTTATCCATTCGCTTTTGACTATTTCGTCCTGCTGGCGCATTACAGTTTGCAAAAGAATTCCTATGGCTTGAGCTTTGTCTTGCGCAGATGGGTTAGTCCGGTTCTTAAAGAACTGCTTTATTCTGAATTCAAGCGGGTCTGCCGCATTCTTCAGCAGGCCTTCAAAAGCTTGTTTGCCATATTTATTAAGATACTCGTCTGGGTCAAGACCTTCTTCAAGCGAGGCGATGCGTACAAAAAAGCCTTCTTCCATGAAAATCCCGGCTGCCCTTACGCTGGCTTTTATTCCTGCGGCATCGTCATCAAACATAAGTATTATTTCTTTCGCCGCCCTGCCTAATATTGCGGCATGTTGAGCAGAAAGGGCTGTGCCCAGAGGCGCAACGGCATATCCTATGCCATGCTGATGAGCTGCGATGACATCCATATATCCTTCAAGAACCAATGCTCTTCCTGTTCTTCGGATTTCTGGCATGGCTATGTTTAAGCCGTATAGCGTTTTCCTTTTGGAGAAGAGCATTGAATCTTGGGAATTAAGATATTTTGGCATGGCATCTGGCGCTAATGCGCGCCCGCCGAATGCTATCGTGTTGCCTGACTGGTTTTTGATTGGAAATACCAGCCTGCCCCTGAAAACATCTCTTATTCTCCCGTCGCTGCTTTTTTTTATCAGACCTGCTTTTAATGCGATGTCTTTTTGAAATCCTTTTTTTTGAAGCTCGTCAAAAAGAACTTGGCCATAAGGAGGCGCCCATCCCAGCTCAAAATTTTCTGCTGAAGCTTTGTTTATTTTTCTTTCGCCTATATAAAGCCTGGCTTTTTCTCCGGCAGAAGAGAAAAGCTGGCTGGAGTAAAACTTTTCCGCATGGGCAAGAATTTTCTTTAGCTCTATGCGCTCTTTGTCTTCCTGTGTCAGTTCCCGGCTGCGTCCGCTGTATTCAACGCCTGCCATTAAGGCCAGTTTCTTTGCTGCTTCATAAAAAGTGATGCCTTCCATTTTCATTACGAAAGTAAAAATATCTCCTCCCTCATTGCAGCCGAAACAGTAAAAAATTCCTTTATCCGGGCTTACGGTGAAAGAAGGCGTTTTTTCCTTGTGAAAAGGGCAACAGGCCTTATAATTGCGCCCGGCCTGCCTCAAATCTTTTACATAAGAGTTTACAACATCTAAGATGCTTACTTTTTCTCTTATTAAGTCTAGTACAGGAGAAGACATGTCTTTAGTTTAACGGGCGTATGAAAAAAAATAAAGACCGCACGCCATATGACGTGCGGTTATGCAGAAAACAGAAAAAGAGTTTAGAAGGATCTTCTTCCGCCTTTGCGGACTTTGCGGCGCGCTTCCTGGGATTTAATTTTCCGCTTAATGCTGGGAGGCATATAAAACTCTCTTCTTTTAATTTCCTTGAGAATTCCATTGCGTTCGCAGTCATGTTTGAAACGTCTGAGCGCTTCTTCTACTGTCTCTTCTTCTCTAAGCTTTACATATACCATTTAAAATCACCACCTTCCGGTACTTAAAATAAATTTGCGGAACTGTTTTCTTTTGCCGTTGTAACTATCCTGGCGGCCAAAGAAGTTTCCGGCCGGCTAACAGGTGATAATGCAGATGATCTACTGACTGCCCTGCGCCCTTGCCGCTATTGGTTACGAGCCGGAATGCTTTTTCTGCTTTAAGAAGCCTGGCTGTTTCAGCAGCGGCAAGCTGCAGCCTTCCAAGTATCTCCATATCGCCTTCATCAGCCGAAGCAAGTGAAACTATATGTTTTTTAGGGATGATTAATACATGTGTTGGGGCTTGCGGATTTAAATCCAGGAAAGATAAGGTAAAGCTATCCTCTCGGATAATTTTGGCCTTTATTTCTCCGGAAATAATCTTGCAGAATATACAATCCGACATACAATTTATATTATATCAGACTGGAGTATTTTTGTCAAGAAAAGCCCGTTTGTGATTATCTTTGTATTGCTGCTAATGCTTTAATGTCTTTGACTAAAGGCGCTTCATTCTTTTTATGTATAATATTTTTGTATGTTGAAAAGTGCGTTTAAGGCAAACTATAATTTGGAGGAAAATATGTATTTTCTGTTATCGCTTTTTATTTTTGCTGTTCCTGCTTTTGCGCAGCAGGAAGAAGAGCCTATAAAGAGGATTAATACCGAAGTCATAATAAATGAAATTACACCTAAGCTTGATCTGTCTACGCGCCAGGTCAAGAGAATTCGCAAAGAATTGGAAAAAACTTCCAAAAAATTTGATAAAAGCATGAAATCTTATGAGAAGAATATTGCTGAGGAGCAGAAATGGCATCAGAAGGCTGCTGCTAATAAGGCTGAAATGAAGGAGCTTTCATCTGGCATTATTGAAATAGTAACAAGCCAGCTTGATGATCAGCAACAGGTTCTTTTTGAAAAATTCCTTGAGGAAAAAGCTAAACCGGTTCATCCTGAGTTTGCAGAAAGGCAGGAGAAGGAAGAAGCTGCCGCCAAAGAGGGAACCTCTAATGATGCTGTACAGCAGCCTGTTGTTGAAGAGGCTAAAACCGTTGCTGAAAAAAAGAAGCGCGTTGTGCTTAAGAAGAAAAACAGGCGTAAGAAAGCTGCTGGCTCAAGCAGCCTTGTTCCCCCAGGCTCTAAGCGAAGCATGAAGCCTAAGGTAAGCAAAAAAGCGGAGACTGATTTGCCTTCAACTGTTTTGCCGCCTCAGGCTTCCCCGGCTCCAGCAGTTTCCCCAGCGCCAAACGCAGAATCAGATCCTATGGGTTCTGATGATCCTTTAAAAATGCCGTCAGGCAAAAAGCCAGCTTCTGCAGGCAGCGCTGTCCCATCGCTTTAGTTAGCGTCAAAAGCTGTTTAAGGAGATTTTAAAATGAAACTAAGATTCTTTATCGCAATATCTGCATTTCTTCTTGCTGCGAATGGTCTTTTATTTGCCGCGGAAGGGGAAAAGAAGGTCTCGTCTTCAGCTGTGCTTAAGATTGTGGAAAGCGTTCCGGAAGAAACCGGCTATGGCTCTGCTCTTACTGAACGGCCTCAAAAAGTATGGCTTGACATGATAAACTCTGCTAAGGAAACTCTTGATTTTGAACAGTATTATATAGCCGAGCAGCCGGGGGAAGTTCTTACTCCTGTGCTGGAAGCTATAAAAACTGCCATTGGCAGGGGCGTGAAAGTCCGTTTTCTGGTAGGCTCTAATATGATGCGCGAAAGCGGAAAGCCTTTAGCAGAGTTGCGCAAGGCTGGAGCAGAAACAGCTGTTATAAATTTTGGCAAAGCTTTTAAAGGCGGCGTGCAGCATACTAAGTTTTTTATAGCTGATGGCAAAGAAGTGTATGTGGGCAGCCAAAATTTTGACTGGCGCTCGTTAAAGCATATCCACGAAATAGGCGTGCGCATAAATAGCCGCAGAGCTGCAAAAGATTTCGGCATCATTTTTGAAGATGACTGGCAGATTGCCATGCAGGACACTGATGACAAAAATCTCTCTAAAGAAGAAAAATCAAAGGCAAAAGAAGAGGCAAAAGCCAGAGCCTTAAAAATAATAGAGGGAATAAAAACATCTAACCCGATTACATCTAAAAAGCCGGAAACAGCGCTGCTAAATGGGAAAAAAGTTAAGTATAGCCTGGCTTTCGGCCCGATAGGTTTTATAAACAAAGGCTTTGACACAGAGCTTTCGGCCATGCTGAAAATTATAAATGGCGCAAAGAAAACTTTGTCTGGGCAGGTTATGACATATCATTTAGATGAATACGGTTCAGGCCGCTGGGAGGAATTAGATAAAGCCTTTCGTGCCGCCGGAGCCCGCGGGGTTAAGGTTAATCTGGTTTTTGCCGATTGGACAATGGGGAAGGCAAAATCAGATGCTGACATAAAGTCTTTAGCTAAAGCTAAAAACATATCTGTAAAGATTGCTTCCTTAAAGGAACATTCTTCTGGATTCATTCCCTTTGCCAGGGTGCAGCATTCAAAATATCTTACTGCTGACGGCAATAGAAGCTATATATCTACGTCAAACTGGGGACCGACATATTTTACCACAAGCCGCGGCGCTGGCATTGTTATATATGGCGCTGAGGGCTCAAGAGTTCTGAATGATGTTTTTAAGAAGATATGGAACGGTCCTTTTGCTGAGCTCGTTGACCAGGATAAGGAATATAAGCCTGTAAACCGCAAAGAGCCTTCTTTAAAAACTGTGTCAGATAATAATGCGGAACAGAAAGCAGATGTGAAAAAGCCGCAAACGGAAAAAAATTAAGAAACACTGCTTTATTGAAAAAAAGAACAGGCTGTTAAAGCCTGTTCTTTTTTATGTATTTCAGTAAAGGAATACTGAAATGGAAAGCTTTTAATTTGTAAAAGGCTATATATAAGAAGGTTATTGATTTTAGCATTCTCCCGTCATGCAGAATTTGTTTCAGTATATCTGCGGCTTAATGAGGTTCTTAAACAGGTTCAGTACGACGAAGTAATATTTTAGGCCTTTATAAATATGTTTTGTCAATGATTTCCTTTAACAGAGCCATGTAAAAATGAGCCGGAAGTGGAAACTCTGCTCACGGTGTGAGCAGAGAAAAGTCCGCTTTTATATAGAAGGTAACTTTAGAAAAAAGTAGAAACAGCTTCAAAACCGGCTGGCGGGGGAATATTTGTATTCTTGACAAAGGCGGGGGAATATTGTCCTTGCGCTAATCAACAAGCTGGAAAGGTTGCTATGCATAAACGTTATTTTTATCCGGTAGGCCAGGGACTTTTAGGCATTTTGTTATGAAAATGCCTTTTATATTACGCTGTTTAATAGTATTTATCATGTCGGCGGCAATAACGTTGCTCGGCGGAGCAAATGCCGTATATGCTGCCACTTATAGCGGAACAGTTTATTCAGGCACAAAATATGGGGGTACAGTGCTTGAGCCTGTTTATTATAATGGCGTTGCTTTGCGTCCCATAAGCTATGGTGGCACGGTCATTAATGGGGAGCTTTATAGCGGCATAGATTTAAAGCATCACAAAGTAACGGTTCACACTATAACAGGCAATGAGACATCAGACGATTTTTTTGACAGCGCAGTTCCTGAAGAATACCGTATTGACTGGAAAAAAGTAATAGGCAAGTTTGCAATAGGCACAACAATAATTGTTCTTACAGGCATAGTGTCTTCATTTGTTCCTGGATCAGCTGGATTTATCGCTGCAACAGCAACAGCGTCAAAAGGAGCTGGTTCTTTTGCGGCGCTCAATTCTGTAATTGAAGCAACTTTAGCTTATTTTAATGGCGAGCCTAAAAAAGCTATTTTTAAGAAAGCGGTAGAGGGTTCAGCCGACGGTTTTATGTGGGGGGCAATGACAGCGGCTGTAGCTTATGGCGCAATTTCTTTAAGCAAATTAAAAAAATTAAAGCCGCTGCTGAATTCTAAAAGAAAATCTTCCTATTTCTTAGATGAACCTACAGGCATTGTATATGGCAGAGACGGCAAGGAAGCAGGCAAGCTGATGGCTGCCATGAATGAAAAAGGCGAATATAAGTATTTTTATGATAAAAATGGCAGGCTTGTTAATTTTGACGGCAAAATTATTGCAAATAAGCCAAGAATGGATGGCCGAAAAATAATAGACAAAATTAGCAGAAAGAATCATCAAGAGATAGGATATGTTGATTATAAAGGTGTTTTGCACGAAGGCGAAGCAAACATAAAAAAAGCAATAGAATTGGATAAACTTGCAAAAGCAAAGGGAATTAAGAAAGCATCGCTGAGAGACATAAAGCCTGCTGTAAAAAAATTAACTCCGGAGGAAATGTTTGCAAAAGCTAACCGGATAGAAACAAAAAAAGGAAAATTGTTTGGCTATCAGTACAAAGGAACTCTGTTGTCTGAATCAAAAGAAATTATAGGATCCATACGCTCAGGTATTGTAAGAGATAATTCAGGCAAAGTAATAGGCTATTTTTCAAGGGATAATGGGCTGCTTACAAGCAGAAGAGCAATAAATAAGGCAATAAAAAAAGAGTGGGAACCTGTAAAAAATAATTATTGTCACAGCAGAAAAATAAAAGGGGAGAATGTAAAATTAGGAGAAAAAGGCTCAGGCCCTATATTAGGTGAGAATATAGAATCATGCTATAACATAGAATTGCCAAAATATTCACAGGCTCATCATATATTCCCAAAAGCAATAGAGGGGGAATATGGAGAAAAAATAAGGGCTATTTTGGAAAAGCACAGCATAGATATTAATGACTGTGCAAATGGAATACCTTTGCCAAGCGATGAGTATATAGGCCGTATTTTGGGGCTTCCTGTTCATTCAGGCCCGGTTGATGCCTTGCATGGCCCTAAATATTTAGAGTATGCCTATAAAGAAATAGCAAAAAAGGACACTAAAGAGAATGTCTTGAATGTTATGAACGGCATAAAGAAATCCATTTGCCACAATAAAAAGCCTTGGCTGAAATAAACATAAACAATTAAAACAATCTATAAAAAACGGAGCAAACAAAATGAATATAATAAAAAAAATACTGTCAGCAGCAATGATATTTACATTCATTGCCCTGAATATGTCTGGTTTTGCCTATGCCGAAACAGCAAGCGAAAGAGTAAAAAAATGGCGTGAAAGTTTTTCTGGAAATTCTTTTACTGCTGAACAAATAGCAGAAATAGAAGAATTGGGGACTTTTGTAAAAATAAGAACCGAAATAGTTTATTCTATTGAGGATGAAGAAGGAGAAACACCGATTACAAGAGTATATGGAGTTAAGGATAATGTTGAGAAATATAATATTAGAAAGTTTCCTGTAGATAAAGAATTGTATGTGCATATTAGAATTATCCCTTATATGACAAACTTAAAAAAAAATGTTGCCTATCGAATTTGGGAGTGGGTTACAGGCGCAGATAGATATGACTATTTGAAAGAACTTAGTATTCCTGTTGAAATTTCAATAGATAAAAGTAGAAAAATTTCTGTTCTTTATAATGGAGGGTTAGGCAGAGATATAATAGGTAAGCCAATAGAAGATATTAGCGGTAAAAAGACTTATAGCTTTGATATAAAGAATGACCCAGATAATAATTGGGTTGTTGAGTTACGTTTTATTCCTGTTGCACCTAAAAATGGAAAATCCGAAGCAAATTTAGAAATAAAATATGGCACTGATGAACAACACTATATTGATAAATCTCAACCTGTATATCAGAATATCATATTTAAAGGAAAAAAATGAGGTAATAATTTATGAAAATAAATATTATTTTTGCTCTTGTGCTTGGATATGTCCTTTATGCAATAAACAGCAATTTTCTTTCTGTTAAGGCTGTTTCAACTAATGAAACTCCATATTATGAACAAATATCAATAGACTATATAGTTCCTTCGCCCGGATATGGACAAAAAGCTGAACTTGAAGCTATGCCTTTTATTGACAAGGTGATACCATATTATTTCACAGCTCAGACGTTTTTATGCAATGGCGAAAATTTTGATATAGGCTTGCATATTGTTGAAACAGATGCAGATATAAACAATACACCTTTTGCTGAAAGCCTTTTAATTGAGGGCAGTCTGCCAAAAGAAAATGAAATAATAATAGATTACAGAACTGCCAAAGCGGCAAAAGCAAAGGCTGGCGACAATGCGGAAGTTTATATAGGTAATGCCAAAATGTCTATGCGAATAAGCGGCATAGTTCAGCCAAATAAATTTACAAGCAGAAAAAAACCGTCTGCTTTAATTTACAACACTAAAGATGTTAAAAAAGGCTTGCATAATCTTACGAAGTATCTTGCTTATTCAGGAGCGTATATAAAAGCAAAAGACGCTATTCAAACAGGTGAATATTTAGAAAAAAAATATAAAGCCAAAGGCGAAATAGGCGATATTTCTTGGTATGAAGATAAAACCGAATATGAACATAAGAAAAAATCCATTGAAAATGCTGATTTTTCAAGAGAAATTACTGATGTAAATCATTTAAAGTCAAAAGCTGCTTCTTCTTATTCAGAAACAACAAAATATAACAGCAAAAATATATTGTATGCTGTTCTGATAGAAGTATGTTTGTACTTTTTTGCATGGATAGGTCTGATATATTTACGATCTCCATTTTTTAGAAAAAGAATAAACAGTGGCGTAAAAACTAAGACAGTAATATCAGAATTCTCATTAGGAGAGTTTATATGCTGTGCCTTAAACTGCGGCCTTATGTTTAGTTTTTACTATTCATTATTTCCTAAAGAAGTTAAAATTCTTATTTCTGCAAATGTTATATGCTTTTTAATCGTATTGAAAAAATCATTCGCCATAATAAAGAAATAATAAGTTTTTTCTTTAAAATAGCGGTAATATCGCTGGCATTGTTTTTGGTGTATTGTACTGAATACAGAATATACAATGCCAGCATTAAACCTGTCATTGAGCATACAAATTTTATATCAATGCCAGGTAAAGCATTTATAAGAAAGGCAGAAGATGCAGATTATATATTTGTTGCCGATTCTGATGTTCAAATACATTCAAAAATTCACGCCGACAAAAAAGATGCCACAATGTGCGAAGAAAACCAAGATACAACTTGCTTTGTTAAAGTTAAAGTGGCAGCGTTAAAAGGTAAAACAGAATTTTTACAGAAATACTTGATTAGAGGAAAATTTCCTGATACGCCTGACGGCATAGCCATAAATAAAAGCCTTGCGGATAAGTTAAAATTAGGTATAGGAGATAAAGCAGGAATATCTAAACCATTCTATTTTCAAGAAAAACAAATAACAGGAATAATAAAAAATTCTTATGGTTTTCCTGATTATACTCCTTATAAACATAAACAGTATTTCTGTTATTTTGATATGCCATTGGGAAATGGAACTGTTTATTCATTTTCAGATAACAAAAACAATGCTTGGGTAAATGTATTTAAACATGTGCAAAACACTAATAGAAAAATTTATATCTGTTCCTTTATTTCTTTTATGGTGTTGTTTATATCAAATACGATTGCATTGTTTTGTATTCAGGAAGTACTGACATTTAGGCAATACTGCAATCGCTTGCTGTTGCTTGGCATAAAACGCAGATATATTCGCAGAAAACAAATTATGTTTTATATGATATTTATGCTTGCGTCTATGCTTTTTTCTTGTGGCTTGAATTTGCATTTCTTCATCGTAAATGCTTTTTCTGCAATTTTTGCGGTTATGATTAATCTTTTCCTAAAAAGGTATAAAAAATATGCACATTCTTGAACTAAAAAATGTAAATCTTATTAAAGATAACGGCGAAATACTGCTTGAAAACGTAAATTTCAAGGCAGACCCCGGCGAAGTAATACTAATAACCGGCACTAATGGCGTAGGGAAGTCCACATTGTTTAAGTCTCTTCTGTTTTTTATGGGCAATACAGAAGATAAATATGCAAAAATAGAAGGAGAATTCCTTTTTGACGGTTCTGCGGAAAAAAAAGACCTAAACTGTAAAGTTATAAATATTGAGCAAAAAGATTATCTGTCAATGCTATTTTATAGAGCAAAAACTGCCTTGAAAATTGGCCTTGAAAAATATAAAGACAGAGAAAAAAGGTTTAATTACTGGATTGAAAAATACAGGCCTCTTACAGAAGAGGATAAAAATAAAAAACTAATTGAAAAATTCATTTTTTCGCTTAGCGGCGGTGAAGAAAAGTATTTATCAATTCTTCAAGGCCTTGTAAGATGTGATGACCCTGAAATAAAACTTGTGCTTATAGACGAGCCTACAAATAACTTGGATCATATCCATATAAAACATCTTTCCGACCTTATACAGAGAATAAGACATTTCCGTCCAGAACTTGCATTTATAATAATAAGCCATTGCCGGGTTTGGCCATACATAACAAAAACCTATGAAATAAAAAAAACAGATGAAAAAAGCAATAACACACTGATAGAGGTTGATAATGAATGTCATAACTGTTTTGGCAATGCAGACGAAGACGGCTATTACAATTCCAACATGAATCCGTCTAAGTAATTTTGGTCTTACACCCAAAGTCCGCTCGGAATTTAAGTCAGGAATCCTATTCCCCGGGCGAGAGCATAGACAAAGACCTGATTGACATAACCTTTGACAGGGAAAAAATAAAGAAAGGCAGTCCTGAAACAATAGCGGAGTTCGCGGAATATCTGCTGCCGAGGGCATAGCAAAAAAGCCAGGCAAAAAATGCCTGGCTTTTTAATTATTATCAAACAGATGAGGCAAAACAAAATAAATATCTGTTTGTCAGCCTGTATGTTTTCTCAGATATACCGCCTGTCTTTTTTACAGCTTATTCTTCAGGAGAAAGCTCATGCAGCTGTATGTCTTTAAATGTTTCGCTGAAATACCTCATGGCCCATTTAGACGGAAAGAATATTACGGGGTTGCCTGCTCCGTCGCTTCCCAGCTTGACATTTGACC
>JAILAB010000018.1 GCA_024681855.1 Elusimicrobiales bacterium | reverse complement strand
AGATCCGCGCTTACCGCATATCCTGCGGATAATGTGGCGGATTGCGGCGAAACTCCCTGTGAAAAAGACACCGTGCTCTGGGTTATGGCTGCATTTATGGCAAGCGCGGAATTGCCAAGCACAAATTCCGTATTCCCGGTACCGCTTACGGGTATGCCGAAAACAGTCCCGTCAACATCAATGGAAAGAGCACCGCTGTTTACAACGGAATCATAACCTGACAGTCCGCTTACGGTATAATTTCCCCCTTCTGTAACCAGATTCTCAGCGGCAGCACTGCCTGACAGCAGAAATGCAAAAACAGGAAATAAGAATACAACAGCAAAGGCAATGCCATTATTTATAATAAACCGTTTTGTCATGAAGTCTCCTTTTAAGGGCAGCTTTTACAAAATATCAGCAGTACTGCCGTATTAAGGTTATTTTACTATATTATTTCAGGCAAAATACGATTGGCCCTGCCGTTCAAATCAGCATTGCACGGCTCATTAACCGTCTAATGCGCCTTTAGCAATTATTTGATAAAATTGAGTTGAGCATTATGACTGTTTTTAATCTATTCACATTATGCGGCGGACTTGCATTTTTCCTGTATGGCATGAGCCTGCTTTCCTCAAGCCTTGAAAAATTCGCAGGCGGGAAAATGGAAAAACTGTTGGGGCAGATGACAGCCAGCCCAATTAAAGGGCTGCTGCTTGGCGCCGGAATCACAATAGCGGTACAGTCCTCATCTGCAGTAACAGTAATGCTGGTAGGAATGGTAAACTCCGGCATAATGACGCTATCGCAATCCGTAGGCGTAATAATGGGTTCCAATGTCGGAACCACAGCCACTGCCTGGATTCTAAGCCTTTCCGGCATACAGAGCGACAATTTTTTTATAAGCATGCTCAAGCCGGAAGCATTTTCGCCTCTAATGGCTTTGGCAGGCGTAATAATGACAATGGTTTCCAGGCGCAACCGCATAAAGAATGCCGGGGCCATACTTATAGGCTTTGCCATACTGATGTGCGGCATGGAAATGATGAAAAACGCCATGGCGCCGCTGGCCGGAATGCCGGGATTCTCACAGCTTCTTACAGCTTTCAGCAATCCTTTAATAGGCATAATTGCCGGAACGCTGGTTACAGCAATAATACAAAGCTCAGCCGCCAGCGTAGGCATACTGCAAGCGCTTTCGCTCACAGGCAGCCTTAACTATGCGGCGGCATTCCCTATAATAATGGGCCAGAACATAGGCACATGCAGTTCCGCTCTTATCTCCTCCATTGGCGTAAGCACTGCAGCGAAAAGGGTTTCAGCCGTGCATATACTGTTCAATCTTTTGGGCACGGTATTATTTATAGTCTTTTTCATGCTCTTCCGCATGATTCACATTACGGATTTTCTGAATGAAAGCGCAAATCCTTTTTCAATAGCCGTAATGCATTCAATTTTCAACATAGGCACAACAATAATGCTTTTTCCTTTCTCCAGAATGATAGAGAAACTTGCCGTAAGAATAATCAGGCCAGGGAAAAATGAGCCTAAAAAAATACTTATTGATGAAAATCTGCTGCGCTCTCCAACCTTCGCAATAGCGGAATGCAGAAAATTAGTCAACCGCATGGCCGCAAAGACCGCGCATAACTTCATATTCGCAACAAAACTGTTAAAGAACTATCATCAGCTTAAGGCAGATGACATAATTAAAACAGAGGCTGAAATTGATGAATATGAAGACAAACTGAGCTCATTTCTGCTCAAGCTTTCAGCCAAACCTCTTGCAGAAGAGGAAAATAACCGCATAACCCAGATGCTGCTGGCAATAGGAGACATAGAAAGAATAGGAGATCATTCCGCTTATATTGCTACCGTGGCGGAAAAGATGAAAGAACAGGGAAGGCGTTTTTCCCCTGTTGCGGTTGAGGAAATAAAAACCATAGTGAATGCCGTAATAGAGGCTGTTACCGTATCATTCCAGGCTCTTGAGAAAGATGACTTGAAACTGGCCAGTGAAGTTGAGCCTCTGGAATCAGTTATAAAGCATAGCATAAGATATGCCAAGAACAATCACATAGCAAGAATGAAGAAAGGGGAATGCACGGTTGAAGTGGGATTTCTGTTCACTGACCTTATGAATGACCTGCGCAGAATAACAGCGCATTGCGCAAACATTGCCACCTGCGAAATTCAGATAAGCGAATCCAGCATGCGCAAGCATGAGTACAACAATAATGTAAAGCATATAGACAATGAGGAATTTAACAGAAAATATCAGAGCTATCAGTCCGTGTACGGCCTGGCCAGGCTGTCTGCGGACAATGAATGAACCAGGAAAAAAAAGCAGCAAAAAATCTTCTTCGCTCTTTTATAAAGATTATTATTAATTTTACATTCCCGTCATGCTGAATTTATTTCAGCATCTCTGCGCTTTAAAGAGGTCCTGAAACAAGTTCAGGACGACTAAGTAATATTTGTGTTCTTTATAACTAGATTGTATTAATACTTTTATTTAAAAGAAGCTTCTTCTTATATTTTTACCGCAAGGCCAGCCCCTGCCATATTTTTAGCTTTTTCTTCTTCTATTATTTTCCAATAGAAAAGGATAAGGATAAGAATTATCAAATAATCAGTGAGCCCTATTACCGCATTCTGCACAAAAAGGCCAGGCATGAGCGGCGCTTTTGCCAATTCAAGGAAAAAATTGCATACAGGAATAAGCATGCCAGGAATAATTGAGCAAATCACTATCAGAATGGAACGCCAGAAAGACAAGCGCTTCCAGCTGGAAATCAGAGCAGCCTTAAAAGAGAGTTCTTCGCGCATGCCTATCTGCATCCATATAGCAAACTTAACCAGTGCCAGGGATACTGCAAACGTCCATACCGCAGCCCAAGTATCATGCTTGCCATGCATCAGAGGATAGTATCCGGCAAAAGTAATAAGTCCTGTCGCAATATTATATGCCAATGAAGGCAAATACCATTTTTTAAAATAATATCCGCCGGAATATTTATTCTCACATAAAAGAACGGACACCGCCAAGCCGGTAACAGGAACAGAAAGAAGCATAATTACTGCTGAGGAGAAAACATTCTGCAAGGCGGTAAAAATTAAAATATCCTCCGCTATGGCTTTGGGAATCGGAATATGAGGCGAAAGCCAGTACAAAAACATCTGAAGAGCCACAAAAAGCAATACGAAAATAAGCATTAATTTTTTTGTTTCAGCAAGAAATTTTAAATATTGCTTTAAATATTGTTTGAACATAATTATAAACCTTTAGGCAAAAAATTTATCCAGCTATTAAATTTTATCAATTAAACAGCATAGGGCAAAAGAAACAGTTTATTTTATGGCAGGAATTCCCCAGCTGTCATAAAGTGCAGAATACAAAGACTCTTCAAAGGCAAGAGCAGCCGCATAATCTCTTTCAGCCCCGGCATCAGCATAATATAAAAAATATATTCCAGACCTGGGAAACCGACCGGCAACTGTTTTGCGTAAGCCTTAAACATGATTCTGAGAATGGACTGCCTTGAAACAAAATTTATAATTCTATACGGACTTTTGGATAAGACCACATTTACTGTGCCTTTCCTTCCTTGCGAAGAATGTTCCAGTACACTGTTATCATAAACAGCAGGACAAGATATGCTATAAAACCGTTTATAAAGCTGCCTGATATTGTCAGGGGCAGGCCGCGCAATCCTGTTTTTGACATAAGCATTTTAATGTACGGCATAAGCCAGCCCTGTGCAAAGCCGGCAGCATATATGGCAAATGCCCAGCATGTATTGAGCCTTTTCCAGCTGGCCGGGACAGCCTCCCTGAAAGGCAGCTTTTCATATATGCCCATAGGCAGCCATAAGGCAAATTTCATAAAAAGAAGTCCAATCAGAATGGGCCACGCAGCAGATAAAATGCTATGACCGCTCATTGATAAATACATTTCGGGAAGAACGGAAAGCAGGCCTGGGACAATAAAAATCCACAGAAAATACGGCAACACCCAGTGTTTCAGATTTTCGGATATTCTGCAGCTGCTGCTTCCTGCCATTTTGCAAACCAGAACAGGAGCAATGGCCACAGTATATAAGGCAATCATCAGCTTGCCTATAAATTGTCCGGCGATTATTGCAAAGTATATTGGCTTATGGCCTGTATCTATGTGCTGCATTATATATGCATAAAAAATCTGATATGCCGTGAAGCAAATCAGGTACACAAGCATAATCGGCAGGGAACTTGAAAAAAGATTTATGTATTTTTTCAGCATTGCTGAAATTCCATTGATTTACAAAAGGCTCTGTTGATATTGATTTGTTATCCTGAACCTGTTTAAGGATCTAATTAAATTGTAAAGATGCTGAAAATAAATTCAGCATGACGGGAGTATAGTAAAATCAATGCTCTCCTTATACAGAGCGGATTATTTATTAAAAAAGGCCTGGCTTTTGCCAGGCCTTTCTTTTAAAGAATACTTTATTTTACTTTGCCGCCTCAGGCTGTTTATCTTCTTTCTTAGCATTCCCTTTGGGCGTCGCATTCCAAATGGTAAGCATAAGGCAGAAACCGATTATAGAGAATACAGGCAGTATAAGCCAGGCATTCCAGCCGACTTTGTCAAGCACAAAGCCAAGGCCTAAGCCTGCGAAACCGCTGGCGAAATACTGTACGCCGTCAAGCAGGCCGGCAACAGTGGAAGCGCCGCGTGTTCCGCCAAAGTCCATTGATGCTGTTCCGGTAAGCATTCCGTGAACGCCAAATATCCACAGGCATGTGAAACCGACTGCGAAATATGCCAGCAGAGGCATCTGATGATTCTTTGCGAAAATGAGCAGAAGAACGCCAACTATCTGCATGAGGTAGAACACGCCTGCCACAGGAGGCCTGCGGGACTGGAACAGCTTATCTGACATCCAGCCGCAGAGAATGCCGCCAAGAATGCCGCCAATTGTAATGATATTAGCAAGTATGAAGGTAAGGAGCCAGACATTCTTGCTGCCAAGCCATTCCCAATGGCCAGGAGAAATGGCAAAAACGCCAAGCAGGAAGGCAGGATACCAAAGCAGCAGGCCCTGGCGTATGAAACCGGTGCAGAATTCGGAAATCATCAGGGTTACAATAACCTTGTTGTGGAACATTCTGCTGAGCAGCTCTTTCATAGGAAGAGGCTTCTCTTTGTCTTTATCCTCAGAAGAAGCGTCTCCGGTGTTAAAGTTCTCAAAGCCGGCCTCTGCGGGAGTATCCTTAACCCAGAGATAGTCAATGGTTCCCATTACTATCAGTGCGCAGGCAGGCACGAGGAATACCATGTACCAGCTGAAATGAGCCAATATCCAGCCGCCGACTGCGTATGCAAGGCTGTATCCCAAGGAAATGAGCGTGCCGAAAATGCCGCCGAAAACACCGCGTTCCTTAAC
>JAILAB010000002.1 GCA_024681855.1 Elusimicrobiales bacterium | reverse complement strand
TTTTTGCAGAAATTCTTGCCATATCTGCAATTATCTTTAGGCTTTGTTAAAATATTGATACGGTATGCTTTATGAATTGGATACAATGGATTTTTTCTGTTGTTATTTGTTATGCTTTTCCCTAATTTCTCGCAGCGGCAGTCTATCTGGATTTTATTTCTAGCGGGTTTGATATGTATTCCCACAACATTCTTTCGCAAAAGCGTATGTCATAGTATAGACATTGTTTTGCTGCCAGCTTAAGTTTTACGCCTCCTTTCTCTGAGGCTTGGCTCATTGCTATATTTATGTTTTTTTCGGTTATTTTACCCCATTCATAGAAAGAATGGTTCTCATTCATAACTGCCTCGCCTTCTGTTTTTGCCTTTTCATATTCTCCTGCGGCGGCTGCAGCAATCATCTTGTAAATATTGAAACATTTTCCGGAACATTCATTTTCGGCGGCATGTCCGAACAGCTCATAGGCTTTGCTGTAATTGCCTGACAGCATTGCCGCTATCCCTAGTTTGACAATATAATAATGCTTGGATGTGCTCATGTCAAAATGCTTTTTTGCTTTGTAAAAACCTGGTTTGATAATATTATTGTCTCCCCATACAAGTACTGGGGAAAGAATCTTTTTCAGGTTTTCTTTTTCAGATTCCGATATAAAGCTGCTCAAATCTTCCAAAGATATGTATATGAGGACAGGTGAATCTTTGCTTTTCCCTTTATTGAAATAATTTGCGAAAAAATATTTTTTCGTATTGACATCATCATAAAGAGGCAATGAGAATAAAGTGCTTATTTTGTATTTATCTGCAAACATTTTCTGTCCTTTCATAAGTATTTTAATCTCTGTTCTTTCCCTGTTTTCACTATATTTGCTGTCAATGATAAACAGTGCCCTTATGTTAAGCGCAGAATATGCCAATGCGGCAGCTATAAAAAAAACAGCCATTTTTTTTGCGTTTTTCCCTGAAAAAGAATATATGCTTTTTATAGAATATGCTGATACATAAGAAAACGGAATAAACAAAAGCATCCTGTGCCTTATGAACTCCGTAGGATAATTATCCTGCCAATGATAAATAAAGCATGAGTATATTCCTGCAAGTAAAAATGCTGGCAATGCAAAATCAGTCTTTTTCAAATCTTTCCTGTTAAAGCATAAAAGAGGAAAAACAAAAAAAATCGCAAGCGCAGCAGCAGGAATGCTGAAAATCCTGAAAACAGGAGCGGCAATTTCAGCAGCAGGCTTAGGTGAAAAAATTATGGATAAATTTTCCCCGATGAACTGCATGTTGAAGTTTGACACAGGAGTGTATTCCGGCATCAGCTGATTCAAATTATATGTAAGCTCAAAATAAAATGCCGAGCAAATAAGAATGCTTCCAACGCTTGCAATAGACAAAAATACTGGGCTTTTCAAAAAAGAGCGGTTATTATTGTAAGTTATTATTGCGCAGGTAAGCATAAAAATAAAAATAACAGGAGACAGCTCTGCCCTGGAAAGGACTATGATAAAAGCAGATGAAAAAAGCCACAAAAGAATATGCCATGGTTTTTTGTCGTTAGAATCAAGGAACTGCAGCATAGCTGTAGAAAATGAAATATATGATATTGTAATTATTGGTACAGTGTTCAGTGAAGATGAGTTGAATAAAGAATTAAAGTTAAGGAACAAGGCTGCCGTAGCAATTATGCAAGAGAGAAAATTTAATTTTGCCTGCCGTATTCCCGCATAAAACATAAGCATTGAGAAAAGCGGAAGAACCCTGTTAAGAATAAGAATGCCATAAATATTGTGGCCTGATAAAAAATCAGCTATTTCCTTTATGAATATCGGGGCAACTTCCTTATTTGCAAAAAGCTGCTCCATGTCAAAAAAAGACCTTCCGATAATTCTGTATACAAGTTCAAGGTCATAACCTCCTATAGGTGCAATGGCAAATGATAAAAAAATCATAAGGAACGCAATCAGAAAAAGACAAAAAATCTCAGATTTATGCAAATGTTCCCTTATGAAAAAAGAAATAGTGTTTTTGGCTGAAAAAAACAGCACGGAAATCCATGAAATAGCGATAAATGTGGCAAAAACAGTATAAAAGATTTTGTCTGAAAACATAAAGACAGTCCTTAAATGTTAACTTGTTATACATAAGTATAACAAAAACAAAAATGTATCAATGTTAGGAACATTATCGATGAAACAATCCATATAAAGAGAATATTTTAATCATTATCCTAAATCAGATTGTTTTGTTATCGTTCGCAGTTAAGAAGAGAGGTTAATGTAATCAAGAATATGTCTTAAGTAATATAATATATCCTTCAAACTGAATTAGTATGCCCTTATCCCTTTTTGTTATTATTATAATTAAAGCTTGGACAGACAAATAATTGCGGAACATTGTGTTGCGTTATGGCTTGCCCTAGGCTTTGCTAATGCGTGAAATAACATGAATATATTGCTTATTAAAGCTGCTCTTATGAGTGAGCAAAAAAGTTTGAAAATTGTTATAAAAAATACTGAGAAATAGCGAGAAAGCAATACAAATATGAGCGAAAAAAGAAAATTTATGGTAATATCCCCAGATGGCACGACTTTTGACAATTCCGGCGAAGAATGCCAAAATTTGCAGATTTTGGACATAATAAATGCGGAAACTTTTGAACAGGCCGAGGAAATCGCCAGAAATCATCATTATGGCGATTTTATGCATTGGCAGATAGTTGAATACTTTAAGCCTGAGAAAATAACCGAGAATAAGCCGAAGCCGGAAGATGATGAAGCCGGGCTGGATTTCTGAATGAGGGATTTTAAAAAGCCTGAGCAGTAATTTATTCCTGCTTACATTCCTTTTCTGCGTAATAACTCCAAACTGTTATTCTTGCTCTGTATGATGAAGAGTATTGATTTTAGAGTTCTATCATCATGCTAAATTTCATCATATATATGGATTAATGAGGTTCTGAAATAAATTCAGTTTAAGCCGTTAAAAAACATTGGTTGTTTTTGGCTGAAAACTTTTAGTTTTATCAGACACTGATAAATTTATCCTAGGAAGAATTGACGTTTATATTATTCCTCATTGTCTGCCTGCTTATCAGAAGTCTTGCCGTCGCTCTTAGCAGCATAGTCATCCCTGAAATAGTCCCTAGCCTTGTTGTTCTTCTTTTTGGTGAGCCCCAAGGTTTTCTTAATGAAGCTTACCGGGCCGCGGTTAAGGAAAGGCTGCGTAACTGCTGAGCCTATTGTCCTTATTTTTCCTACGGATGCATCTATGTCTTCCAGAGGACCTGTTATGCTTACGCTTATGGGGAGAACTCCGTCCGGGGGTGCTTTGTCTGCCGCTGCGCGCACTTTGAGGTTAAACTGCCTTTCTGGCAGGTATATTTTGCCTGATGCCTTGAATGATAGCATGTTCGCCGTCAGAAAGAAATCATTTATCTTCGCCATGCCGCTGTTTACTGTCATGTCTGCCAGGAATCTGTCCATAGGGTACGGATATTTGGCCTTGGCCAGGCGTTCGGCTTTGCGCGCTTCTCTCTTCTTCTTGGAGAAAACCATATTTTTTATATTGTATGTTATCTGCCATATTCCCATTATGCGGTCTATTGCCGTAAGCGAGCGCAGTATTACCGTATGGCTTGTCTTCATTGCCGGCATTATGTCTTTTTCTGTTTTTATGCCGCCTTTTGTTGCTGAAAGCAGCAAATGCCCGCTGATGTTTTTTAGGCTTCTGTCCAGTCCTGCCATGTTTGTCTTTAGCAGCATGTCATAGGTTTCAAACAGAGGACAGTCAAAGTGCTTTACGGCTATTTCGCCTTTTATGTCCGCATGCTTAATAGATTCTGCCCATTTATCCAGCAGCATTTGTGAAAGAAATGATTCCTGCTTTTCGGCTTTAGTTTCTTTCTGCTGGGCAGAGCTCTTTTTTTCTGCCTTTGCTTCTTTATCCGCTTCAAGAATTATTTCATCAGCCTTTAGTACTACGGATATATCAGCTTTGCCGTATTTCTGATGAAGGGCTGCGCCGAATGTGAATGGCCTGCCGTTCAGCTTTGCGGTGAACTCTGATATGCTTATTTCTTTAAGTGAGCGCAAGGAGACCGTTGTGTTTATGCCGCTGAAAAGTCCGGCTTCGCAATGATAGTACTGCCCGCCGCTTATCTTTATGTTAGCATCTGCTTTTCCCGGGTTAATCTCCGTATCTATTTCCGCAATGCCTGCAAGTTTCATGCCGTTTAGCATCTCAATGCCTTGTGCAATGTTGGCGAGATTCAGCTTTCCCTGCGCATTTATGCCGTATGAGTTTTTCTTTCCCCAGCCGTAAGAGCCTTGCATTTTCAGGGTTGAGCCGAAGCCTTCAGCTTTTGACTGGTTCACGGTCAGGCTCTTTTTTTTCACGTCAAATGAGATGTCCGCTTCCGCCTGGTATATGCTTGAGTCCCATATTCTTGATATAAACTTGGGCAGGGCGCTTGAACCTTTTTCTGTTTTGAACTGTATTCTGCCTGCTGGAGCGGTGAAATCTTTTATTTTGCCTTTAAGCATGAAGGGAATGTTTTCTTTTGTTATGGATATTTCCGCTTCCGTCTCCGCCTTTGTCATTTCAAAGGATTTCAGGTTTGTCTTGGCTTTGATTTCTATGTCAAGGTCTTTCTGCGAGTACTCCTGCATTTCAATTCCTGCCTTGGCATTCATTTCCAGCGAGAACGCGCCTGATGACGCATAATCTTTAATATTCAGGCTTAGTCCGGAAATGCTGTATGCGGTTTCTGTTGCCTCGTCTTTGTATTCCAGGGCTGTGTTTCTAAGGCTGCACTTCTTTAGCCTGAAATCTATTGCGGAGGGGGTGGAAAGATACCATTTTATGAAATCTGCAAGCTCCTGCATATTGCTGCTGCCGTCTTTTTTTATTATCATGCCTGCTTTAAGTCCGTTTATTTCTAGGAAGTTTAGCATGAGGGGATAAAGCTCTTTTTCTTTTTTTAATAGAAAGTCTCCGCTGGCTTTGGCTTTAGTTTCTCCTGATGAAACTGACAGGCTGCCTATGCTTATTTTTTTGCCATGATGATATGCCGCTGAGAGTTTTATTTGTGTGCCATGCAGTCCATAGCGTTTTATTGTTTCCTTTGGAAGCAGCAGTTCCAGGTTTTCAGCTTCCAGTTCTGCGCTAGGAATCATTTCAGTCCAATTTTCTGCTGGAGGAATTGTAAAGTCAGCGGCAATGCGTGTTTTGCCAGACATTATTTTAGCAGAGCCTTCTGCGCCTTTGTTCATGCCGCTTAGCCTTGCTTTCAGGCTTATGCCTGCGGGCGGTATTTCTTTTTTGCCAAATTTGCCCTGCGTTTCAGCAGAAAAAAACAGCATAAAAGGTTTTTCAGCTGAAAAATCCTTTATTCTTAGCTTTCCATTGCTTAATGAGAGCCTTATGCCTGTTTTTTCATCGTAATATATGCCGCTTAGACCTGATATTCTCAGTTTTTTGAATAGCAGCTGAGGCTTTTGACTGTCATTCTGCTTGGGTATGGAGGCGTCTGAGGAAATGGCTGTTTCTGTTTTTCCTGTTTTGCCTGCATTTTCTGCTGCTTTAGCGGCTGTTTTCTTTGCTTTTGCATCTTCGGCTGTTTTCCATGGCAGGTCAAGGCTTCCGTCTTTTAGCCTTCTAAGGTTTATGTTTGCGCCGTCCGCATTAATGGTTCCTATGGCGAGCCTGCCGCGCAGCATTGCGGCATAATCAGGTCTTATTGAAAGCTCATTTATTTCTGCAAAATTTCTGTTTTCTGCGGATATTTCAACATGCCTGGCTATTAACCGTCCTAAGCCGGTGCCTATGCTGCCAGCTTTTATTTCCATGCCTGCCCTGCTTGAAAGCATTGCAAAAATTTTGTCTTTTCCGCCTTTAGCCAGCCAATGCGAGGCATAAGCATTCAAGGCTGTGATGGTTATTAATATCGTTAGCGCGGAATATATAAGAATTTTGAGCCATTTTGATTTTTTCATGATTTGTGTCTGCATTCTTATGTCTGCGAGTTTGTTTTTAGCTTCTGTGCGTTGCTTAGCATTTTCCGTTTTTATTTCTGCTTCGCCTATGCTGATACGGCTTGCTGATTGTTTATCTTCAGACTGTTTCATGTTTTTTTGCCTATTTTCCATTCGGTTTTTTGCCCGCAGGCATTTTCCTCTGGTTGTTTTAGCGGATTTTCCTGATTTTTTTCTGCTTTTGTCCGCAAGGCACTGAAAACCGGCACATTATTTAATTTTATAAAAGTAGGGCATAAATTAATATAATATTCTTTAAATCAAGGGCAAAATTCTGCCTTAAAACTTAATTATTTTACTGTTTTTAGGCTTAGGCAGATTGTGCATATTTTATTTGCATTTATGAAAAAGAACATACATTTTTCAGGCATCGCAGGGGCAGGCATGAGCGCATTGGCTCAAATGGCCGCCGGAGAACCTTATGAAGTTACAGGCTCTGACCGTGATTTTGATAGAGGCCAGAAGCAGCTCTTGCGCCGTCAGCTGGAGAATTTGGGTATAAGGATATGCGCGCAAGACGGCAGCGCCATAAGCGCCAGCACTGTGCGGCTTGTCGTTTCCACGGCTATAGAGGACACAAGCCCGGAAATAGCAATGGCTCGCCGCTATGGCGTGCCTGTGGCGCATCGCTCCGAGGTGCTTGCCGAATATGTGAACGGCTCTGACAGCATAGTGGTTTCTGGCACTAGCGGAAAATCCACTGTGGCTGCCATGCTGTACTGCATACTGGAGCATGCCGGGCTGCAGCCTTCCATTATAACTGGCGGCTCGCTGCTACAGCTGATGAAGCGGGGCCTTGCAGGCAATGCTTTCAAGGGCAAAAGCGATATCCTTGTTGTGGAGGGAGATGAATCCGACGGCAGTCTTGTGCGCTATAAGCCCAAGAAAGGCCTTGCGCTTAACATAACAAAGGACCATAAGTCCATAGATGAGCTGAAGAAGATATTCCTTGCCTTCAAGGATAACTGCATCGGAGGGAAGGACATTGCATGCGATGCAACAGGCTGCGGCAATGCGGAATGCAGTGCGGAAAATGCGGAATCTGAGACAAAAGACGGGATGTTCGCCTGGAACTATGATGACAAGGTATGCAGGGAGATTTTCTCTTCCTTGCCGCAGGACAGTTGCTTGAAAGGCGGAAAAGGCTGCATGAGGCCTTTCGGGAAAGAGAAAGATCTTTTTTTCCTTTCCGATGTTGAGCTTAATCCCTTTTCATCTTCATTCATGCTGAGGGGCGTGAAATTCAGCCTGCCTGTGCCTGGAAATTACAATATATATAATGCTATAGCTGCCTGCGCCGGAGCGGAGATGTACGGCGTTTCTCTGGAAAAGGCTGCTGAAGCGCTTAAAGGCTTTGCAGGCGTGGACCGCCGCTTTGTGCTAATAGGAGAGAAAAACGGCATAAAAGTGGTTGACGACTTTGCGCACAATCCTGCCAAGCTTGCCGCAGTAATAAGCGCGCTGCATGGCGCAGGCCGCAGAGTTTTTGCGGTTTATCAGCCGCATGGCTTTGCGCCTACACGGAATTTGCGCGCGGAGCTTGTTCAAAGCCTGGCCAGCAGCCTTTTCAAGGAAGATTTCCTATTTATGCCGGAAATATATTATGCCGGCGGAACAGTGAACAAGACTATTTCTTCGGCAGATATTGTGAATGATGTGCGGCAGGCAGGGAAAAATGCAGAGTTTTTCCCTGATCGCGCGGGCATTCCGGCTGCCATTGCTGCCAAGGCGCGCCCAGGGGACATTGTGGGCGTGATGGGCGCGCGCGATTCCACGCTTACGGATCTGGCCCGCGCGATAGCGGCTGCCCTGTAAGCAGCCGCATGCTGCCGCAATGCGGGCAGCGCTCTGCCCGCATTCCCGGCTTTTACTCAGTCCATATTTTCATCTCTATAATCATAATGCTCTGTTAAAGGAAAGTATTGATATAATGCAGGTATAAAGAACTCAAATATTGCTTCGTCGTCCTGAACTTATTTTAGGGCTCTTTAAGCCGCAGAGATGCTGAAATAAATTCAGCATGACGTAAAAACTGTAAAATCAATAATCTTCTTATAAAGAGCGAATCATAAAGGAGAATCCGTTTATGGCAAAGATAGCAGTTAAGCTGTATACGACATTAAGAAAAAAACTCGGAGTTACGAAGCTGGATCTGGAAGGTAATACAGTAAAAGACCTCATAGACAGGCTTTGCGAATACAAAAGCCCAGATGTGGCAGAAGTGCTTCTAAACAGCGACGGAACCGTGCGCCAGCATTTCGTGCTTACGCTCAATTCCGAAATACTTGATAACCGCAGCATAGCGGAAGTAAAAGTGAAGCAGAATGACATTCTGCATGTCTTCCCGCCTGTTTCTGGCGGCTAGAAACTAAATGATATTTTGAATAAAACTAGAGCAAAACTATAATGAAATAAGGTAAAATATTTGGATATAGTGCTTTAAGGAGGAAGTTTTTTTTGTTATACAATGATAAAAGAATAAGGATCAACAGGAATATAAATGTGCCTCAGGTACGCCTGATTGATCAGAATGGCGTGATGGTTGGCATAAGAGCCACCTATGAAGCTGCCGCCATGGCCCGCAATGCAGGCCTTGACCTGGTAGAGATTGCTCCTACGGCTAAACCCCCGGTATGCAAGATAATGGATTTTTCCAAATTCCTTTATGAGAAGGATAAGCAGGAAAGGGAGAACCGGAAAAAGCAGAAATCAGGCGGGCTCAAAGAAATACGCCTAAATCCGCGCATTGGGGAGAACGATCTCCAGACAAAAATACGCCAAATGGAAAAATTCCTTCAGGAACGCAATAAAGTGCGCGTTACTGTTGTATTCCGGGGCCGCGAAAACCAGCATAAGGAGCTTGGCGAGGACATACTTAACAGAATTTGCGAATCGCTTAAAGAATCTGGAGCGCAGGAAGGAAAATCCCAACTTTTAGGCAATCGCATGAGCATAACAATTGCCCCGCAATCTTCAGGCAAATCCCAGTCCAAGCCGCAGAACAGTCCGAAAATTGTTCAGAGCTCTGCCGCAAAGGAATTAGAAGCTTAGCGGACACTTCCATTTAATGCACTAATATTTGTATAATATTAATGCTATACTTAGCAAAAGAGAGAAATTATGCCAAAAATTAAATCCAACAGCTCAGCAAAAAAGCGTTTTAAGAAAACCAGCTCAGGAAAATGGCTTCACCGCAAGGCAGGACTCCGTCATCTTTTGACGGGCATGTCGGCAAAGCGCGGCAGATTCCTGCACACAGCCGATGTGATAGAAAAGAAGTCTTCGGAAGGCCACCTCTTGGCGTGCTACCTTCCTTACAAATAATAGTAAGAGGGATTAGTAATTATGAGAATTAAATACAGCGTTGCACGCAATAAAAGAAAGAAAAGAGTATTAAAGCTCGCAAAAGGCTATTATGGCGATAAATCACGCCGCCTGCGCCAGGCTAAACAGCAGGTTGCCAAATCACTGACAACCGCATATATACATCGCCGCGACAAAAAGGGAGCTATGCGCTCTTTGTGGATTGTGCGCCTGAATGCCGCAGCAAGGGAAGAAGGTCTTTCTTACAGCCGCTTTATTGATGGTTTGCATAAGGCGAACATCACCCTTAACCGCAAGATGCTTTCCGAAATCGCAATACGCGATCCGAAGTCTTTCACGCAGCTTGCCGAAACAGCAAAAAAGGCACTGGCAGCAAAATAAGCAGCCAGAATATTCAAGGATAACATTACAGTGACTCCTGAAGAATGGAAGGGGAAACTGTCCGCCATAAAGGACAGTTTCTCCTCTTTGATTTCTGAAAAGAAAGCCGACTATGAGGCGCTTTATCAGCGCTTTCTTGGCCGCAAGGGTGAATTGAGCCTTCTTCTTCGTGATTTGAAAGACATCACTGCGGAAGAACGCAAGAACCTCGGCATGCTCGGCAATGCGGCGAAGCAGGAACTGTTATCCGCCGCTGAAAAAATAAAGGCGGCAGCAGCGGCGCATTCGGCTAAAGCCGCGCCGCAGATAGACATAACTCTGCCTGGAATAAATTTCCCAAAAGGCTCACTGCATCCGCTTACGCAGACCATGGACCGCATTTCTGCGGCATTCTTAAAGCTGGGTTTCAGTCTTGAAGACGGACCGCTTGTGGAAGATGACTGGCATTGCTTTGAAGCCCTAAATTTCCCTGAATGCCATCCGGCAAGGGATATGCAGGACACTTTCTACGTTAACGCAAAAGATGAAAAAGGCAAGGACAAGCTGCTGCGCACGCAGACTTCCACCGTGCAGATACGCGTAATGGAAAAGCAGAACCCTCCCTTGAGAGTTTTTCATCCTGGCCGCGTTTTCCGAAATGAGGCAGTGGATGCCAGCCATGCTTTCGCTTTCCATCAGGTTGAAGGCCTTTATGTTGATAAAGGCGTTACTATGGCTGACCTAAAATGGACTGTGGATGCTTTCATGAAAGATCTTTTCGGCTCTTCTGTCCGCACGCGCTTCAACCCTTCTTATTTCCCTTTCGTGGAACCTGGAGCTGAAGTAGACATGAGCTGCGTATTCTGCAAGGGCCAGGCTGAGCATTGCCCGGTTTGCAAAGGCACGGGCTGGCTGGAGCTGCTCGGCAGCGGCATGGTTCATCCCAATGTATTGCGGGCATGCGGCCATGATCCTGAAATATGGAGCGGATTTGCTTTCGGATGCGGCATAGAGCGCTTTGCCATGCTGCTTTACGGAATAAGCGATATGCGCATGTTCTTTGAGAATGATTTCCGCCTGCTGGAGCAGGTAAGGTAAAAGGCAGGGAAAAAATGAAAATAGCATATTCATGGCTTTGCGAATACCTTGAAAATCCTCCTGCGGCTGATGAGCTTATTGCGAAAATGAACCGCATAGGCCTTAAAGTTGAAGGCACGGAGAAAACCGGCCCGCAGTTTACCGGCGTTGTTGCCGCAAAGATACTGGCCATAGAGCAGCATCCAAATGCAGACAAGCTGCACATAGTAACGGTTGACCATGGCAGCGGAACGCAGAAGCTGGTATGCGGCGCCCAGAATATAGCCGTGGGGCAGACTGTGCCGCTTGCCCGTCTGGGCGCTAAGCTTCCAGGCGGAACGCTAAAAAAAGCGAAAATCCGCGGCGTGGAATCAGAAGGAATGCTGTGCTCCTGTTCGGAACTTGGTGTTCCCGGTGATCCCAGTGGCATACTTATGCTGCCTTCGGAAACTCCTTTAGGCACCGATGTTCTTACGCTTTATCCAAAAGGCGAACTCGTTATGGAAGTGGAAATATTGCCGAATCAGGGCCATGTTCTTTCGCATTATGCCTTGGCTAGGGAGCTTTCCATATTCTACGGATACAAGCTTAAAGAGCCGAAAGGCCTTGAGCCTGGAAACGCAGGCAGCGCAGGCCTTAAAGTTCAGATTCATGCGGCAGATCTTTGCCGCCGCTATGTGGCTATAGCAATGCGAAACGCTCGCAATGCCATAACCCCTGACTGGATGGCAGAAAGGCTTTCTGCCATAGGCGTTAATCCTAAAGGCAATGTTCTTGTGGACGGCTCAAACTATGTTATGTTCGAGTTGGGACAGCCGCTGCATTGCTTTGACGCTGACTGTCTTAAAGACGGAACAGATGGGAAAGAAATAAATGTTCGCCGGGCTGCTGCCGGAGAAAAATTCATTGCTTTGGACAAGCAGGAATATGGGCTTTCACAGGAAATGCTTGTAATAGCGGATTCCGAAAAGCCGGCAGCAATAGCAGGCGTGATGGGCGGGCTTAACAGCGCAGTTTCAGAAAAAACGGAGAATATCATAATAGAAGCCGCTTGTTTTGATCAGGCCAGCGTTCGCAGGACTTCAAAAGCGCTAAGCTTGAAGAGCGATTCTTCTTATCGCTTTGAGCGCGGCACTGACCCTGAAATGGCCATGCGCGCTGCCCTTCGCTTTGCGGCTCTGATAAAGCAGGCAGCCCCTTCTGCGGAAATAACAGCACTCATAGACTCATACGCTCAGCCTTATAAAGCTAAGGCTGTAAAGGTAAGCGCTGCAAGCCTTAACCGCATTTTGGGAACTCAAGTCTCTAATGAGACGGTTTATGAATGCTTGCATGCTTTCCAGCCTGATTTGCCGCAAGGAAACGGAGAATGGCTGTTTATGCCGCCGTCTTTCCGCCCAGACATGCTGAAAAACTGTGACATTGCGGAAGAGCTGGCACGTTTCATAGGATATGATGCGATTCCTTCTGAATCTAATATGCCAATGATAAAGTCAGCCATTGCCCCGGATTATGCGGTGGCGGCTAATTTAAGGTATTGCTTCGCTGTTCTCGGCTTCAATGAAATATACAATCATGGCTTCCTTTCAGCTAAGGAGGCAGAAGCCTGCGGCGTTAAGCCGGAAGACTGCCTTCAGGTAATAAATCCTCTTTCCTCCGACTTGCAGTATCTCAGGCCTTCCCTCGTTGCCGGAGCATTGCGAACATTCGCATTTAACATGAACCATGACAGGGATCATGCCCATATCTTTGAGATAGGCACTGTTTACCGCAAAGACGGCACGGAGGAAATGCGCTGCTGCGGCCTTGTGTATGGCGCTCCCAATGAGAGCAGCTGGGCCATGAAAGTGCCTGCTTCTTCCTTCTATGCCCTTAAGGGCGCGCTTGCCTCATTCTTGGGCCGCAAGCCTGGCTTCCGTTATGAGAAGCCGCAGAAAGCTCCGTCATATTATGAGCAGGGCCTTTGCCTGGAGATGAAGGTTGGCCGGGATTCGCTAGGCTTTATGGGACAGCTTTCAGCTTCTGCGTGCAAGATTATGGACGTAAAAGAGAGCAATGTGTACTACTTTGAGCTGAGCATACCCGTGCTTGCAGCTATGTGGAAAAAAGAGTTCTGGCAGGAAGTGCATAAGATGAAGCCGGTTTCAGCTTTCCCGTCAAGCTGGAGAGATCTGTCTTTCACCATAGACGAAAAGCATGAATGGGCTGCAATAGAAAAGGCTTTCGGCGGAGTGAAAGATCTTGCCAAGGTTAAGCTTACGGATGTTTTCAAGGGCAAGAATGTGCCAGCCGGACAGCGCAGCCTTACAGTCCGCTTTGTTTTCTCTTCAATGGAAAAAACTCTTACTGATGAGGAAATCAGCAGCAGGCTTAAAGGCGTTCTTGAAAAGCTGGAACGCAAATTCGGCGCTAAGCTGCGCGAATAGCAGTTTTGCCGGCAGCATTAATTCCTGTAATGGATGACGGTTGCTGGCATAAGGCCCGCAGGTTTTCCCTGCGGGCCTTTTCATTTGCGGCTCAAGGCTTTAATTCAGTAATGCCTGGCTCTGCCGCGTTCATTTATTGTCCTTTAAGGCTTATAAAAGATAAAATGTAATCTGATTTTATTGAGGTTCTTAATGATTTCCTGGTTAGTTAATTATTCAAATTTCTGGGGCCCGCTTCGCCTGCTGGGATCTTATTCATTCCTGCTGGGCCTGGGTTTTTTCCTGGCGGCATGTATATCGGTATTTCTGCTGCCTAAGTTTTGGAAGCGCCTGCCATTGGATTATGGAAAAGTGTTTGTTCGCGATGGCAAATATTATAAAAATATAGACGGCAATGAAATTCCTCTTGACCAGAATGCGCCAAAGCCTGACGGCAAGCCCACCGGGGCTGGAATTTATATTTTCCTTTTTTCGCTTCCGCTTCTTATAATGCTGGTGCCTGATTTGTCTTTTGCGGACATGAGCCTGTTTAGCATGCTGTTCCTTGCCATGCTTTTTGGCTATCTTGATGACATTGCCACCACGCAGGGCAGAGGCTGGTCTGGCAAGAAAAAAGGATTTATAGACTTAGGGATATGCCTTGTTTCCGCTTTCATAGTTTTTTGGTTTACGGCAGGCGAAAATGGCCTTGTGCCTATATGGTGGCCTTTCGTGAAAGGCACTTATTATCTTACATGGTATGAATATATCCCCGGAGCGTCTTTCCTTTTGTGGTTTTCAATAAATGCCACAAATTGTTCAGATGGCGTTGACGGTCTGGCCGGGAGCCTTTCTTTTTTTACCCTGCTTTTTATAGCCGGAATGCTTTATGTGGTTATAGGCAATATGCCTGTTTCCGCTTATCTGCTAATACCTGCTTCGCCTAAATCAGCGCTGCTTGCCGCGCGCTGGTCAATAGCATTCTCAACCGTGGGAGGCGCTGTAGCAGGCTATCTTTGGTGGAATGCCTATCCCTCAAGAGTGCTTATGGGCGATGCAGGCTCGCGCTTCCTGGGGCTCCTGATAGGCCTTGGCATACTCATGACCGGCAATCCGTGCCTTATATTCGCGCTTGCTCCCGTGCTGCTTGCCAATGGAGGCGCGGGCCTTATACGCAGCGGTATTCTTAAGATTGACCATAAGCTTAAGATTGATAAGAAGCTCGGCTTTGATTTGGATAAAACGCTTCTGGTTGGCAGGCTGCGCTTTCCTCTGCATGACCATTGCCGCAAGAATCTTGGCTGGTCAAATCAGCAGGTGCTTACGCGCTTTATGCTGCTTCAGATTTTCCTTCTGCCGCTGCTATTCCTGCTTATGCTGAAAATAAGGTAAAAATATTGTAAATATTTATAAAAATCCTTTTTATACATTATGCACCATTTAATTAAAGATGAAAAAGAAGAAAAAACGATTTTAGGCGGCAAAGCAGAAAATCTTATTGAAATAGATAAAATGAATATCGTTCCTGATTTCATTGTCCTTTCTTATGATTTTTTGCATTCTGAATTTCTATCTGGCATAGCAGAATTGCCTCATGTGTTCTCCGATGATTTTATATTAAAAATTAATAGGGAAATAGAATTCTTAGGACCTGGCCCTTTAATAGTTAGGTCTTCTTATGCTGGAGAGGATTCAGCCAATTATAGCTATGCTGGCATTTTTTTGTCTAAAGTATGCGAAAAGACAAATCTGTTTTCAGCGATTGCTGAGGTATGGAATAGCTATTTTTCTGAACAGGTAACAGTATATGAAAAGATTAATTCAATAAAATCATCAGGAAAGATGGGCATAATAATACAAAAATATGTTAAAGCTGAATATGGCGGGGTGATGTTTTATAATAAAACTGAAAATTGGTTTTATGCGGAATTTGCTAAGGGATCTGCTGATAAGGTTGTAAGTGGAGAAGCTTCTGTCTCTAGGTTTTTTAAATACTTGGGAAAAAAATTTCTATCATCAGGCATAATTAATGAGATTTTAGAGAGAAAAATAAATGATTTGACCGATTATATACTAATGAGTCCTTTAAGCGAAATTTATGATAAGGTTGATGTTGAATTTATTATTTCTGATTATAATTACTATGTTCTTCAGATTAGACCATTAACAACAGAAGTTAATCCGTTTTTATGTGATTATGCCTTTCCTAAATTGATAATTCCAGATAATTATTTCTATGGGGATGAAGATTTTTCTTTTATAAAAGATATTTTATCTAAGTATTGCTTTCCTATTCCAGAATTTAAAATTAATAAATACATTAATTATATAGATGGAATATCACTAAAAAAATTTATCGATTATTCATTTGTTTTATCTTCAGATAAAAACATTTCAGAATTTATTTATAAAGACATTTTAAATATGTTTAATAAAGAATTATCTGGATTTAAGTTGAATATCAGTAAGCCTTTAAATATATTTTTTAAAGAGCTAAAAAAATTCAATTTTCGTGTTTCCTTTATGAAGAGGATAGTACAGGATTTTGAAAAAAATATTGAACTGGAATTGATTTATTTAGGCGGACTGGATTTTTTGAGAATTAATTTACAAAAAGGTATTGAAAGAGAGTTTAAGAGTATTGCAAGAAAAAAAGAAAACAATTATTTTGCTAAAATTGAAGAATTATTGCCAAATTTGTTTTTTTTAGAACAAAATAGCAGGTCATTTAAAAGCCTTATAACTGGAAACGTATTAAATATTGATGATATGAATAATAATTTGTATCGTCTAAACAAATGTGTTTTTACTATAAATAATTTATACAATAAAATTGAATATCTGTATCATAAGGTTATTTCTCAAAAAACACATTATAAAGGTAGTATAACAGATTTGTGTAAGTTGCCTTACGAAAGGGCTCTTTGCATTCTTGAAAATAAAGATCAAATATCTCCATTACCTGTATATAAACGAAAGAGAAGCTTTCCTATTGGAGGAATAACAGCATATCCAGGTGAAATTGAAGGTCAGGCATTAATAGTCAAATGTAAGAAAACACTGTCTAAATGTGCTGGTAAAATAATAATTGCTAAGTCTTTAACGCCAGATTTAATTATGGCCATCTGCCTGTTGTCATCAAAAAATATAAATTCTAAATTAATTAACAATTTAGCAGATTATAACTCTTTGTCTTCAATATCTCATGCTATTGGAATAGTTACTCAATATAGCGGCATAGCAAGCCATGCTGCTATAATAGCAAGAGAATTTGGCATTCCTTGTCTGGTAGGCTGTGAAGGCGTGCTTGATGCCGTTAATGATGGAGACATTGTGCGCATATCTCATAATTCTCTTCATCTTGTAAAAAAAAGATCTTATGAAGATTAGCGTAAGACTTTGCAATAATATCTTTTGCGGCTTAATGGACAAAATAGTTGGTGATTTTAGATTTTAACGGCCTAACAATAAACGCATAATTACCTTTTTTAAATGTTCTTTTGTCAGTCCGGAATGAACTCTTGCTTTTCTCTTTAATTGACCGAAATATCCCTCACAGGTGTTTGTCGTTTTCGGAATGTTTAAGCCATGGTATTCCTGAAATGTAAACAGTTCCGGAAGGTTCTTTTTTATGCTCCTGAATGCGCTGCGCAGCCTTCTGTGCCTGAATTGGCCGTTTTATTCCGCTCTTTTAAAAGGCTGCGAAACGCTGCTTTAAGGACTTGAATGCCGCCTCAAACGCTGTTCTGTCTGTTGTGCCAAGTGTCTGTATCAGCTCTTTCAATTCCATGCCGCATTCTGTCTTCGGCCTGCCTGTAAGATACCGCGTTATTGCCGCTTTCTGGTGAAACAGACAGTGCTGTATAGGCATATCAGGATAATGGGATTTAAGATACTGTTTTATGCCTTTCCTGCCGTCTACGGTAAAGCTCTTAAAGACGTATCCTTCACGTTCAAGAGACATAAGAATCCTTCCTGTGTTTTCAACGTTTTCCTGGCATTCCTCAAAATATATGGTCCTGCCTTCTGACCTGAACACCATATAGCACAATTCCCTTCTAAAGTATACGCCGTCAAATGTCAGGTTTATATGTCTGCTGTCAGTCTTTTTGAAATTACATGGGACGGCAAGCCTGTCAAAATGTCTCCGCACGGTACGTTCACTTTTTGCAACAAACTCAGCGACTGTCTTTAATTTCAATTGGTCAAAACAATAAGCGTTAAACGCTGTTTCTGCCCAGTCTGATTTTAAGGAAAAAACTTTCCCGCAGGCCTTGCATTTATGCCTTTTTTTGCCGTTTTGCCTGCCCCATTTTATAAGGCCAGCACAGCCGCAATTTTTACAATATTTTTAACCATTTTTAGTCCAAAAATAATATTAAATCATTTTCTCGTCGTCTATACCAACTATTTTGTCCATTAAACCTCTTTTGGTGATTAGTATTGTTTGCTAATCTTTTCTTTGAAGTCGTATTATTTTTTATTTGTCGAACTGGCTGGGAAAAAGCCTTATTAATATGCCGCGCAGCTCATCCCAGCTGCTGAAATGGCGCACCTTTGGGGAAGGGCTTGCCTTTACGAATCTGGAATTTATCTGGAATACGGTTATGCCAGGATTTTTGCTGGCGGCTTCCGTATGGTCAAATGCATCGTCTATGAACACGCCTTGCCTGCCTTTCAGATAATCCCCTTTGTTTTTACAGGCAATTGTAATGCTGTCCGGCTTGATGCCGTTTTCGGAAAGCCATTTCTTTGTTATCTGAAAGGCATCATCGCCTTTTGCGTTCACTCTTGAGGAAAGTATATTTGCCTCATGACCGTTTTTTTGCAGCCAATGGAAGGTTTCCGCCGCGCCGGGCTTTATTTTTACTTCCGCAAGGCATTGCGGATAGCAGTATTTCAGAAAGCCTATGGCTTCTTCCATGCTCCAGCGCATAACATCTATGAAATAGCTGTGTGTCTCGCTTTTGGCAGCAGTCATGGCAGGCATAGGCTTTTTCAGCACATTCTTCTGGTATTC
>JAILAB010000066.1 GCA_024681855.1 Elusimicrobiales bacterium | reverse complement strand
TTTCTGGAAAAAGGCTTTAAAAATGCCTCCACAAGAGCCATAGCCTCACGGGCAGGCATAACTTCAGGCGGGCTATACCGTCATTTCAAAGACAAGGAAGACATGTTTGCATCGCTTGTGGAACCGGCACTTAAGGATTTTCAGGACTGGTTGGACAAACATATACAAACAAACTGCGCAGGAATACTTTCAGGCAAATACGATATGATATGGCAGGACAATGAAGCGGATATGATACGCTGCGTTGTATATCCTCATTTAGACGCTTTCCGTCTTATTCTTTGCTGTTCCCAGGGAACAAGATATGAAAATTTCATTGATGAGCAGGTAAAAAAACATCAGAAGATCATGATGTCCGTATTCGGGCAGCTAAAAAAACAGGGTCTGCCGGTCAAAGATGTAAGCGAGGAGGAACTGCATATTCTTATGAGTGCCTATATTACCGCACTGTTTGAACCTGTAGTACACAATTATCCTCTGGAAAAAGCAGTTCATCATCTTAAAACGGTAAGCGGCTTTTTTATGCCAGGCTGGCATTACATAATGGGGTGTTAAGGAACATCATGCTGAAACTACCTGCCAAAAGAATAAAAATACCATTACCCAGTCAAAGCGGAAAACAGGAAAGGGCCTTCGGGCCCTTTCTTATTTTTATAAGTAATCAGCCCCGGCATAATGACAGCGGTCAATTTGCAAATATGTATCAAATGAAGAATCAAAGGAGTTATTCATGAAAAGAAAAACAGAAAACGCGCTTGGGAAAACTCTTGCTTTTTCCGGCCGGCACAAAAGGCTTGTATACATATCATTTGTGCTTTCAGCCGCAGCTGCGGCTGCAGGGATTATGCCTTTTGTATATCTGTGGCGTATTATAAATGATGTAATCCAGGCCTCACCTGATTATGCAAATGCCACAAATATAGTGCACAATGGCTGGATGGCAGTGTTTTTCTCCATTACAGCCATGTTAGTATATTTCGCCGCGCTTATGTGTTCGCATACCGCCGCTTTCCGCACTGCTTCCAACATGAAGAAAGCCCTGCTTGCGCACATAGCCATGCTGCCAGCAGGTTTTGCCGATTCTGCCGGTACCGGCGGTCTGCGGCGTATAGTGCTGGAAACAACCGCCTCTACCGAAACACTGCTTGCCCATAATCTTCCGGACATGATACAGGCCGCAGTCACGCCGCTATGCATAATAGCGCTTCTGTTTGTGTATGACTGGCGTTTCGGGCTTTGCTGCATAATTCCGCTGCTTGCCGCTTTCGCATGTATGATGAAAATGGCAGGCCCAGGCATGGAGGATGATATAAAAAAATACCAGAACGCCCTGGAAAAAATGAGCAGCGAGGCCGTTGAATATGTGAGAGGAATGCCAGTGGTAAAAACTTTCGGACAGACAGTGTTTTCATTTCACCGGTTTAAAAAAGCAATAGACGATTACGGCAGATTCTGTTTCAGTTACACAATGCGTGCCCGTATGCCTATGATTATGTTCACACTGTTTATAAATATGCCTTTCGCTTTCCTTTTATGTCTGGCCCTGTTTCTGACAAAAGGAGGCGCCGCCATGCAGGACATACTTGTTAATTTTCTGTTTTATGTGATTATAACACCCGTTATGGTAACCACAATGAACCGCATAATGTTCATGTCTGAAAATATGATGGTTCTGAATGATACTGTCTCAAGAGTGGATGAAGTGCTTGCTATGCAGCCTCTGCCGGAAAGCCGTAACACTGCACACCCGGGCGGACATACAGTGGAACTGTCACATGTCACATACCGGTATCCAGGGAAAAATGAAGCAGCAGTAAAAGACCTGTCAATAAAAGCCGGTGAAAACACTATAATAGCACTGGCCGGACGTTCAGGCAGCGGAAAGACCACAGCCGCAGCCCTGATAAGCCGCTTTCTTGATGCACAGGAAGGAACGGTAAAAATAGGCGGGGCAGATGTAAGAGATATTCCCAAAAAGGAACTTATGAATACAGTCTCTTATGTATTCCAGGAAAGCAGGCTGCTTAAACAATCCATAGCTGATAATCTGCGCATAGCCAGACCGGATGCCTCTGACAGGGAACTGCTTGAAGCGCTGCATACTGCTCAGTGTGATGACATAATATCCCGTCTGCCGGAAGGCATAAATACCATAATCGGCAGCAAGGGCACATATCTTTCCGGAGGAGAGAAACAGCGCATAACCATTGCCCGCGCCATTCTGAAAAATGCTCCGGTTGTAATTCTTGATGAGGCAACCGCTTTTGCAGACCCGGAAAACGAGGCACTTGTGCATAAGGCATTTACGGCACTTGCGGAACATGCCACAGTGATAATGATTGCACACAGACTGTCTTCCATAAGAAACGCAGACAGGATATATGTACTGGACAAAGGCAGTGTTGCAGAGGAGGGCAGACATGAGGAACTTTTGAAAAAAAATGGACTATACAGCGCAATGTGGAAGGAATACATGAAAGCTGCAGACTGGGTTGTTGGCGACAGGACTGAAAACGCAACTGCCAGTAAAAGACAGGGCATGAATCAGACAGACAGGCAGACCACGTCTGCCACAAAAAACGGCGTTAAAGGGAGATAAGCAGGAATGAAAAAATCACTGACAGATATACTGAAAAACAAATTCGCTCTTTCGGACCACGGAGCTGAAGACATGATTAAAGCAGTGCTTGCGGTTATGACAGCCGATATGGCTCTTATGGCCCCGGTGGGACTGCTTTATATGTTTACCGGACATTTAATGGAAGGCACAGCCTCATGCCATAAACTGTTATATGCGGCAGGTATTATTTTCTGTATCGCTCTTATCGCTGTCTCCTATGTATGGCAGTACAATGCCACTTTCCTTGCGACATACACGGAATCCGCCATTAGAAGAATATCGCTGGCGGAAAAACTGCGCAGGCTTCCGCTTTCATTTTTCGGCAGGCGCGACCTGGCAGATCTTACAAATGTCATAATGGGTGATGCCGAAGCACTGGAAAAAGCCGGTTCGCATCAGATACCGCAGTATTATGGCAGCATAGCATCCACACTTGTAATATGCATCAGTCTGTTTTTTTTCCACCCGCGCATGGCCCTGGCGGCCTCATGGCCTCTGCCTGTCGCACTTATCATAGTACTTACTTCAAAGAAAGTACAGAATTTTTTTACAGCAAATCAGAATAAAGTAAGGATAGAACTTAATGAGGATGTACAGGAATTTATAGAAGCCTCGCGTGACCTTAAAAGCAACAATGCGGAGAATGATTACCTGAAACGGCTGTACGGTAAAATTGATCTTCTGGAAAAACGCTCTATTATCAGTGAACTGGGAATAGCTGTTTTTGTACAGACCGCGCAGATGCTTCTGAAATTCGGAATTGCCACTACTGCCCTTACCGGAAGCATTCTTCTTACGAACCATGAAATTTGCATAATGCAGTTATTCTGTTTTCTTCTGGTTGTATCCAGGCTCTATGAGCCTATGTCTGCCACGCTTGTAAACATAGCAGCTGTAAACAGTCTGCAGATTAATGTGGACCGCATGAACCGAATTAACAGCGCAACGGAACAGTCCGGCAGCAGGAAATTCTCCCCGGACAGATATGATATTGTATTTGACAATGTGGAATTTTCCTATGAAGACGGCAGAAAGGTGCTTTCAGGGCTGTCATTTACCGCGAAACAGGGCGAAATCACTGCTCTGGCAGGACCATCAGGCGGCGGAAAAACTACTGTTTCGCGGCTTGCCGCACGATTCTGGGATGCACAGAAGGGAAGCGTGAAAATAGGCGGCACAGATGTCAGGACTATTGACCCCGAAACCCTGCTGGGAGCATTTTCAATAGTGTTTCAGGAAGTTACGCTTTTCAACAACAGCATTATGGAAAATATACGCGTCGGCAGAAAAGACGCCTCTGATGAGGAAGTGCTTGCTGCTGCAAAACTTGCCAATTGTGATGATTTCGTAAAACTTCTGCCTAAAGGTTATAATACAGTAATAGGCGAAAACGGGAATATGCTGTCTGGCGGGGAACGTCAGAGAATATCCATAGCAAGGGCATTTCTGAAGGACGCTCCTGTAATTCTCCTGGACGAAGCCACTGCTTCTCTTGATGTGGAAAACGAAACCCAGGTACAGGCCGCCATATCCAGGCTTATAAGAAACAAGACGGTACTTGTAATAGCACACAGAATGCGTACCGTGGCCGGTGCTGACAAAATAGTTGTCATATCCGGCGGCAGGGCGGCAGAACAGGGAACTCCCAGGGAACTTATTGGCATGAAAGGCCTTTTCGCCAGACTGACACAATACCAGAGCGAAAGCGGCAGCTGGTCAATTGCGTAGAAAAACATCAGGGCGGGTATCAGGCATAGCGGCTGCGCTATTCCTGATACCCGCAGGTTTTAATGCTTTGCCCTTTTCTCAGCCGCAAGACATCGCATACGACAGGCAAATGCCCTGCGGCTGATTTTTGACGAATATAAATTATTGGGTCTAATGGTCAAAATATTAATTTGTCGTATTGAACTTGTTTCAGGACCTCATTAAGCCGCAGAGATGCTGAAATAAATTCAGCATGACTGGCAAATGCTAAAATCAACACTCTTCTTATATATAGCCAAAATCATATTTGAATTTAATCTGCCCGCTGTGCCAGCCAGCCTTATTATTAACTATATTTTTTCTTTAAAACTTTAACATTAACGCATTTCTTGTATAATTAGTTTATATGGAGAATCAGATGAACAAAAATTCTGAATGCGAAGATAACTGCGGAGAAAATCTTAAACGCGAAACACAAAACGAATCTTTCCTGGAAGCTGCTGCCAAGAGGCTTAACAAGAAATTTCCAGGCGGGTTCAATGAATCAGGACTGGCCATTATTAACAGCATTTACCGCAGCCTGATTGGGCGGCGCGGCCTGCGCAGCATGGCCAGAACATCATCATTAAGAGCCTTCCGCGGTGACTTTTACCGCTATTTCGGTGAAGCCGCCCAAGAATGCCATGATGAATTTCCCGATGAATATTCTTCCCTGTTTGGGAATAAAGGCAAATACTACGAAACAATGCTTATTATGGCCGACATGATATACAAAGAGTTAACGCAAGGCAAATAAACAATATCTCCATTATTCCCAGCGCATGTTATTTTACATTTCTAGCATCTGCCGGATTTTTTCTTTATCCAGGCAGAAGAAATTTTTTATTATTTAAATTATGAAAAAGACAAGAATATCTTCAGTATACCTTATTCCTGTCAGTTTTTTTATTGCCATTGTGCTGGGCACTTTTCTGCTTATGCTGCCTGCGGCATCAGCGGCAGGAAAAGGAACAGACATTCTCACTGCCGCATTTACCGCTGTTTCTTCTGTTTGCGTAACCGGCTTAACAGTTGTTGACACTTACAGCCACTGGAGTTTTTTTGGTCAGGCCGTAATACTCCTTTTAGTGCAGACAGGAGGCCTGGGCATAATCTCCGTTGCAGCCATGCTTATGATCATGGCCAGAAAAAAATTCTCTCTTGGCGACCGCATAGTATTACAGGATTCTCTTAATTTCAACAATAGCAACAGCATACTTGAAGTTCTGGTTAAGATATTCATTGGCACTTTTATTGTTGAGCTTGCAGGCGCCTGCGCATATTCTGCCGCTTTTATCCCCCGCTTCGGAGTAATGAAAGGCATATGGGTTTCCATTTTTAATTCAGTATCTGCATTCTGCAATGCCGGCATGGATATAATAGGCCCGCGCAGCCTGGCTGATTACAGTTCAAGCACATTAATATTATCCGTCACAATGGGGCTAATTGTTTTAGGCGGGCTGGGCTATGTGGTTTGGTTTGACATATTAAAAAACATTACCAGCGGTGTAAAAACAAAATTTTCCACACTGCAAATATGGAAACGTTTCAGCGCACACACAAAACTTGTGCTTTGCATAACCGCTGCATTAATTCTGGCAGGCTCTTTTTTTATAATGGCTGCGGAATTTAATAACCCGCACACAATAGGCAGCATGAGCCTGACTGATAAAATATTAAACAGCCTGTTTGAATCGGTTACTTTCAGAACAGCCGGTTTCAGCACCTTTCCGCAGGAAGGGCTTACGGATATTTCCTGCCTGGCGGCATATATCCTTATGTTCATAGGCGGTTCTCCCATAAGCACAGCAGGAGGCGTGAAAACAATAACACTTTTTCTGGTTTTTATGAATGTATACGCATATCTGAGAGGCAATGAAAAAAACATCATATTTAACAGAAGCATTTCTGCGGAAATAATGCGCAAGGCAGCTGCGCTTACAGCTGTTTTCACTGTTACCATAGCGATTTTAACCATTCTGTTTACCGCAACAAACAACATAGGAATAGAAAATGCGCTGTTTGAAGTTATAAGCGCTTCCTCCACAGTGGGGTTAAGCAGAGGAATTACCGCGTCATTAAATCCGGCCGGGCTAATAATAATATCTGCAGCAATGTATTTAGGCAGAATAGGCCCCATATCAATGGCCATACTGTTTGCCGGCGGAATACACGATTACGGGAAAATACGATATGTTGAAGGAAATTTTTTTGTAGGCTGAAGGAGCATGAATGAAAAAATCAATAGCAGTACTAGGTTTGGGAAGATATGGCATGAGTTTTGCAAAAAACATGTATGCGATGGGCGCTGATGTTCTTGTAGCCGATGAAAATGAAGAACACATCAGGGACTTTGCCGATAACTGCACTTCAGCAATATGTGCGGATCTGTCTAATGAAGAGGAAGTGCTGGCATTGGGTTTAAAAAACATGGACATAGTAGTATGCGCCATGGGAAGAAACCTGGCTGCCAGTATAATGTCTGTTGCAGTTGCCAAAGAACAGGGTGTACCGCTTGTGGTGGCAAAAAGCTCATCTGACCGAATGTCCTCTATACTAAAGAAAGTAGGCGCAGATAAAGTAATTATACCGGAGGATTTTGCAGGCATGAGCTCTGCAAGAATACTCGCCTCTGACACCATACTTGATTATTTCCAGGTTGACAGTAATATCTGCATGATTGAAATGAAAACCAAGGAAAGCTGGATAGGCAAAACAATTCTGGAACTTGACCTGAGGAAAAAATTTAAATTAAATGTGGCAGCAATAAAAGAAGGCAACTCCAGCTGGACTTTTATTGACCCGAACAAAATAATAAACGAAAACAGCAAATTCCTGATAGTAATGGAAAGAAGTTCGCTAAAAAATCTTCATCAGGCTGAGTAAGCGGATATGTTTAAAGCAATATGATGCATTTCATTTAATATACAGCCCCTGCCATAAAGTAAAAAACTTTCATTCCGTTCCATATATAATGCATTCAATGCGTGCCGGAATTATTTGCATTTAAAAACGTCAAATGCAAAAAGCTTTCTTGGGCCAAAGAGAATTAATTAAATAAATGTTAGCCATAACTAACAAAAATTAGCTATAATTATTAAAAGCATTTTAAAGGCAAAACAAAGCTAACAAAAATGCTGAGAAAAGTCTTAAATGAATATATGAAAAGAATTGTTTTCGCAAAATGGAAACAAGGAGAATATGTTATGGAACTGAAACTGGGCGATATACAGACAACAGCATTAATTCCGCTTGCCATCAAGGCAAGCGAGACAATTAGGCAGGGCGCACGGTTCAAGGACCAGATGGCTGTTGACATTATAAAGGCACTGGACATTGACACGGCGAAATATGACAGATTTCTTTCGCATGAAGGCGTTGTTGCAAGAACCATAATGCTGGACCGGCAGCTTAAGGAAATAATCAGCCAGGCACCGGACACGGTTGTGGTAAATATCGGTTCCGGTTTTGATAACCGCTTTGAGCGCATGGACAATGGACAAATACGCTGGTTTGACCTTGACCTGCCTGATTCCATATCAGCAAGAAAAAAAGCATTTCCGGAACATGAAAGGGTTACAATGATAGCAGGAAACGCTCTTGAAAACACATGGTGCGCGGAAGTAAAAAAAGCGCTTGAGGGAAGAAAATCAAAACCTGTATTTATAGCGGAAGGGCTTTTCATGTACCTTACGCTTGAGCAGATACGCACGCTGCTTGAGGTGCTTAAGAATAATTTTCCCGGTGGCGGAGTGCTTATTGCAGAGCAGAACAGCAGGCTGATGCAGAGAAATGAGAAGCATCACGATACAGTGAAAAGCACTAAGGCGCATTTCATGTCCGGCACTGATTCCGGCCAGGAAATAGCAGACCTCACTGATGGAATACGGCTTGTAGAAGAGCACAGTTTCAATGAGGAGATGAAGAAACACAGCATACGCGGAAAGCTGTTTGCCCTGTTGTTTTACAAACTGAATGACCGCTGGGCAACATTCGAATGGGGAAAATAAAAATTTCCGGCAAAAATCACTCCCTGGGAACGGAAAGCGGCGTGCCCTGTTCGCCGAGATAGAAAACTATCAGCTAAACCGGCTCCGCCCCGTCATTTCTGCCATAATGGTATTTCCCTATAAGTTCCGGAAGAACCTGTCCCTGCCGTATTGTTATCTGCTGCCCGCCGTATTTGTTGTAATATATATATATGGCTCTCATCGTTAAAGAAATAGAAACCAAAGGCATTATGACCAAGTCCAATCTGCCTGTATCGGACTATTCCGTTAACCCCTATGCCGGGTGTGCGCATGCCTGTATGTATTGTTATGCGTCTTTTATGAAGCGGTTTACTAACCATTTAGAGCCATGGGGCGATTTTGTAGATATTAAGAACTGGCCTGTTATCCGAAACCCGCAAAAATATGCCGGGCAGGAAGCATTTATCGGCTCGGTTACGGATGCGTATCAGCCATTAGAGGCTAAGTACAAGCGCACAAGGTCTTTGCTGGAACAGCTGCAGGGCAGCGGAGTTAAAATAAGCATTGCGACGAAATCTGACCTTGTATTGCGTGATTTAGACCTGATTAAAACTTTTCCATGTGCCCGCATCTCTTTTTCCATAAATACCTTAGATGAAGAATTCCGCAAAGATATGGACAGGGCCGTAAGCATAGAGCGCCGACTAAAGGCCATGAAAACCTGCTATGAGGCAGGAGTGCAAACCACCTGTTTTATCTCGCCTATTTTCCCGGGCATTACCAGCCCGCAAGAGATTATCCTGGCTGCCAAAGACCGGTGTAATTTAGTGTGGCTGGAAAACCTAAACCTGCGCGGGGATTACAAGGGGAAAGTTCTTGCGTATATACACAAAAAGTATCCGCAGCTAGATTCGTTATACCATGCTATTTATGCAAAAAACGACCGGAGTTATTGGCATGAGATAGACAAAGATATGGAAGCATTCACAGCCAAGGAAAATATGCCCTATCTGCGTGATGATGATTCGTGCCGGTCCCCATTCGGCAAGCCGCCCGCGGTTGTAAATTACTTCTTCCATGAAGAAGTAAAAAAATCTGCCAAAAAGTAATTAGGGAAATTATGGGGATGGAACAGGAGCTTTTCGCCCGCCACACGGCGCACACAGACAAACTCGCTGCCTTTGGCTTTGTTAAAAATGGCAAGGATTATTTTTACAAAAAGTTTTTCCATGGCGGGGATTTTTGGGCAGAGATATGTGTTCACCCGGATAGCAGCGTCACAGGACACGTTATAGATGCCAGCACAGGCGCGGAATATGCGGCTCTCCACGTAGAAGGAGCGGCTGGCCCATTTGTTGGAGCTGTCCGCGAGGAATATAAACAGATTTTAACTAAAATACTTTGCGCCTGCTTTACTAGAAACCCGTTTCTATTTCCGCAGTCCAACCGCATAGCTTTGGCAATAGCGGACAAATACCAGGAATACCCGGATTACCCGTTTGAAAACCTGCCGCATTATGGGGTGTTCCGTTATCCCAGGAACCGCAAGTGGTACGGCCTTGTGATGAACATACCCAAATACCGTTTGCTCAAAGAGAAAAAAGAGCCCAAAGATGAAACTGCAGTAGAAATTTTGAATTTGAAGGCAGGCGCTTCGCAAGCATGGAAACTGATTAAAACAAAAGGTTTTTATCCATGCTATCACATGAGCCGCGCCAATTGGATAAGCATTCTGCTAGATGGCAGCGTGCCTGATAAAACTATTTTGGAACTATTGGAAAAAAGCCGTAATTATGCCGTCAGAGCATCTTTCCGCCCCATGGGCAATGCTGCCACCAGCTGGATTGTGCCAGCCAATCCAAAATATTTTGACTTGGACAATGCTTTTGCCCAAGATGACACTATCCTTTGGAAACAAAGCAGCACGGTGCAGTCAGGCGACGTGGTTTATCTGTATGTCGCAGCACCGGTATCTGCCATACGCTATAAATGCAAGGTTTTAGAAGCAGGTATCCCCTACGAATACAAAGACAAAAATGTATCCATGACGCATGTAATGAAAATAAAACGCTTAAAAACCTATGCGCCGGATATCTGTCCTTTTGCCAAACTCAAAACACTGGGCATTGCCGCTGTCCGCGGGCCCCGGTTAGCCGCTGCTCAATTTCTGAAGTATATAGAAAAATAAAGCCGCCACATGTGCCTGGCACAAAGGGCGGCAATTGCTAAAAGCAAGGATTAGCTAGCACAGTTCCGCATCACCCATTCCAAACTGCGCTAATGAACCCTCCTTTGCCTGCACGCAGATGTATTGCAGGGCTGTCCTGGCTTCCATAGTGCGGACGGCGACGGGCAGCACACGCACGCAGGAGCCCTCTTTGACTTCCACTGTTTCTCCGTCTAACGTCATTGCCCCGCTGCCTTTTAAGAAAATATATATTTCTTCGTTTTGCTTGTGCTTGTGGTTAAACGGAAGCTTAACACCCGCAGGCATAAAACTTACCGATATTTCACAGCCTGTTAAGCATAGAGCGTCATGTAAAAACGCTTTGCCGTTCTCATGCTTTGTGCCTAATTCTGACAAATTCCCAATTTCTGTTTTATTATAATTAGCCATAAATGTCTCCTGTATAACTATTTGCCAACTGTGCTAATGCGCTGCCCGATGTGATTTCCTTTTTCGGCCTCATCCCTCATGGCAATGGCATAATCCGCATAACTGATAATGCTTTCGCCTTTGGCATTAATGGTGTTAAATCAAAAATAAGTTATTTTTGTAAAGCAGGCACTATTTTGTAATATAGGTTCTAATTAGAAACTATTGAGGCAAATAATGTACAATACTGGTATGATAACACGCAAGAATATGTCCCCGTGCCCTGTGGGGCTTTTGCTGCAGGCAATAGGGAACAAGTGGAAAGTGCTGATTATACGTGACCTGCTGACAGGCACAAAACGCTTTGGAATGCTTAGAAAAAGCGTGGGCTGCAGCCAAAATGTGCTTACGGACAACCTCCGCATGCTGGAGGAAGACCGCCTTATTATCCGCAAGGCATATGCCGAGGTGCCGCCAAAAGTAGAGTACTCATTAAGCGGCACCGGAAAAACATTAAAGCCAGTTTTAGATGCCATGGCTGCCTGGGGCGAAAAGTACAGGGAGACAATTGCCAGTTAGAAGCGGATTAATCTGAATGTCATGGCAATATAATTAAGCGTGATTAACTGGACTGCTATTCTTTGCCCTTTTCTCAGCCGCAAGGCATACGGGAATCATCATTGATATTCCCCATACAGCCGCCGGTCCTGCTGGCAGGTCAAAAAAGAACGAGACAGCAAGGCCTGCAGCCAGTCCGGAGGCTTCCCCGGCATATTCTATTATGCGCCGTTTCCTGCCATCTTCCATATATGCAGTAGCTACCGCAGGGAAAATGAGTGAGGCAAAAACCAGATATACTCCGCATACCTGCACTGATGTTGTTATCACAGCTGCCAGGACAAGATAAAAGTATTTCCTCATGAAAATATCCGGCTTCCAGTACACAAGCGTGGCTGACACAGTGAATATTGTTCCAGCGAATGCCACACTGCCCCATGTGGCAAAAAGCAGCTGCCCGGAAAGTATGTCGTTTATATGTTCAGCTCCGTGCGGATTGCCTGCCAGAGCAAGTATAACAAGCGTAGCGGAAAGAACAAAAACACATCCTATTACGGCTTCAGCTATTTCCGGAAAATGTTTTTCCATGGCCTTGAAGAACAGGCCTCCAAGCAGGGCACAGGAAAGGGCGCAGGCCTGCGTAGCAAAGAGGTTAAGCTCCAGCATTCCTGCAAATATAGCACCCATTGCCGCAATCTGTGCAAGGGACAGATCTATGAAGATTATCCCCCTGCGTAGCACTTCCTGCCCCAGAGGAACATGTATTATCATCATAAGCAGCCCTATCACAAAAGCGGGAAGCAGAACTGAAATTTCCGAAAGCATATAACAATCCTTTATTTTTTATTCCTTTTAGAAACATGGAAACTTCCGTGGCAGCCCCGGCATGAAATTCGCCAGGAGCTGCCAAAACGGAATTTCTGTCAGGCAGCAGTTATTTATCAGCCGCTTCAAGCAGAATATCTATACTGTTTTCATAAAGGCCATACAGTGTCTTACTCTGCGCATTGCCGCCTACTGTATAGGGAAGCATTAAATATTTTATGCCTGTCTGCCTTGAAAGCCACTTCGCTGCGCGGGGGCTTTCAAAAGGAGCATAAACTACCGCATATATTTTTTCTGTCTTTGCCATATCCTTAAGGCCGGCAAGATGTTTTGAGGTTGCCGGTATTCCCGGCTTAGGCTCAAGCGTGCCGGCTGTTTTTATTTTCAGCCATGAGAAAAGATATGACATGTTTTTATGGTTCGTTATTATGTTTTTCCCGGCAAGCGGGGCAGCCTTTTTCTCCCATTCCTTTATTTTTGCTGAAAAATTCTTCTGGAATGTTTTGTTGCTTTTGGAGTAAAATTCCGCATTTCCCGGATCAGCCGCAGACAGTTTTTCCGTCAGAATATCTGCTATTTTAAGCATATTGTAAGGATTCAGGTGAATATGGGGATTTCCTTCAGGATGAACATCTCCTTCACTTCTGTCTATACGTGCCGGTTTTTCTATTGTTTCCACATAATCAGCTGCGTAAATAAGGTTTTCACCGCCCTCCTGCACTTTTGATGAACCGGCCTTGCGCAGTATAAGCGGCAGCCATCCCGTTTCCAGCTCTGCTCCGGAACATATAACAATATCCGAATTGCGTATTTTAGCCATAAGTCCAGGTTTGGCCTGTATATAATGCGCATCCTGCGCAGCCGCAGTGGCGGAATATGTCTTTGCCCTATCACCGGCTATTTCCGTAGCAAGCGCAGCCCATTCCGGCTCGCAGGCAAAAATACTGGGCGTTTTCCCTGCGGCAGACAAATCCGCAGCGGAAAACCCGGCAGCGGTGAATATAAAAAACAGAAATATTTTTTTCATAAATTACCTCTATCCTTGTGATAATTTTTAATAAATATAGCAGCTCAGAAGCTGTGTGCCCCATGAGCGCCAAAGGTTACCGTGTATTCAACGGTAAACCTGTCGTCTCTTTCGAAATCAGCCCGGTCATGGCTGTACTGGAAACGTATGCGGGAAAACTCGGAATTATCCCACTGAATCATTGCCGTGTGTATTTCCGGCCTGTGATCTTTCGCATCCAGCGGAGTATCCGCCAATGCAGCAGGAACTTTCTCAGGTTTCATTCTGGAATACCTGTATCCGGCTTTCCAGCGGGGAAGGAATTTGTAAACCGCCTGCGCATACCAGCCTGATGATTTATTGTCAAACTTATTCGGCCCGCCGCCTTCTATGTCATAGAAGCCTTTTTCATTGCGGATAAGATATTCTCCCTGTACGGAGAACTCACTGTGGCGGCTGTTTCCTCCCGGAGAATAAGTATGCTTAAGGAAAAAGCCATACAGGTCGCTTTTTCCGGTAAACTCAATTCCGTCAGTCTCTCTTGCGGCATTGTTTTTTGAATGCAGCCATGATGCTCCGGCAAGCCATGAATTTGAAGTCCCGATATCTCCCCCAAAACGAAGATATGCCGTTGAAGCTCCATTGCCTCTGTCCGCTTCCGCGCTTGCTGGAAAATGTGTTCCGTTATATAATCCGCCACCTGTTTCCACATAGAAACTGAAAGGCAGCACAAAAGCAAACTGTGCTCCATCATCCTTATACCCTCCGTTCAGGTATACCCTGTAAGGCAAAGGCCTGTCTGAAAAATCATCTGTATGTGAATGTTTTTCATTAAGGTAACCGAAAACAGGCTTCATCCGGCCTGCCGTAAGTGATATTCCGCATGGCAGCCCGATGGTCTGTAAAAAAGCTTCTTCAAGCTCTATTTTGTCTTCACCGTCCTCATTGACTATGGCTACAGTCAGGTTGCCAAGGAATTTGTCATCAATGTTCGCCCCCATATTTATTTCAGATTCCCCCAGGCTGAATCCTTTTTCCGGCAGTTCTCCTTCCTCACCTGTCTGAAAGCCGGCTATGCCGCTTTCCTCATTGGAATAATAGGAATATTTTCCATTAAGCACAATGCTTATGTAAGGATTGAAAGCGCTTAGGCCCAGGGACTGCTTTGCGGACTGCTCAGGTTCTTTTTGCCGTATTTTCCCTATTTCCCTTTCAAGCTGTTCTATCCTTTTGTAAATGGATTCCATGTCATGGTTATTTGTTTTCCTGCCTGCCTGTGCTGCGGCCTCCGGTATGTTCAATACGGGAAGCAGGAATGCCAGCGCCAGAAACGCTGATGATTTTATGCAAAAAATATTTTTGCGCATATTATTAAAGTCTCCTGTCAGATTATCTGAATTATGTCTTTATACGGTTTTCTTTTTTTGCAGAAAACCGCTAATGGCAAATGCTTTTAACAGCACATACCACACAATTACAAGGCATATACCTGTCTGTTTTTATAAAAGCAGACCGTATGTCTATAATAAAATAATGATTGTCTGCGTACCGTATGCCCAATCCTGATATAATACATTCCTAAAGCTGTGACGCAGCTTTTTATGGTTCAATGCGGCAGAAACGCAGTTTTGTGAGTCTTATAAAACAGGAGGGGCTCTTATGGTATTTGTGGAATACTGCCCTGTATCTGAGTATACGGGGCATTCACATTTTTTTAAAGGCTGGAATAATAAGCTCTGCTGAGCGACCACAGGAACGCAAGGCAGATTTTCCCCCTGCATTTCCGTTGCAATATGACAGTAAACACAATGGTCATGTTCTGTGGCAGCATCAGCATGAAAATGAAAGGCAACAGACAGCTGCGCCGCAATTACAAAAATAGCGGGCAGCAGCAAAAGAAATTTTCTTATCTGTGTAATAACCTTTATCATTTTAGGGATTGTAATTAAAACACGGCCTGAAATCATGCGTAAAGCATGATTTGCCGTATGATAATTATACTAAAATCCAGGTACAGCCAGCAAGCAATGTGTTTAGATTATAATTTATTTTATCTCATACGGCTGGCCTATTGTCAGCACTGCCAGATCCGCATTAGCTTTTTCGGCGGCCTGTTTTTCGGCTTTGAGAGGGTCGTCCCATGAATGTTTTGAAAGCGTGTATTTGGAATGGTGAACTGTTATGTACTTTTTTGCCTTCAGTTCCCGCATTGCCTGCGTAAGCTGTGCCGGCATTGTGTGTATCTGGCTCCAGTCCTCATTGTACTGTCCGTTTTCAAGGATTGCAAGCGTAAGGCCGGGATAATGCTCACCTATATATTTGAAATGCGGCCCATATCCGCTGTCGCCGCCAATGTATATAGTCTTACCATTCGGTGTTTTTATCACAAAAGATCCCCATAAGGTTTTGTTCCTTGTAAGGCTTCTGCCGGAAAAATGCCGTGCCGGCAGGCAGTGAAAACCAAAACCTTCCAGTTCTGCGGATTCATGCCAGTCCAGTTCCATAAGAATATCCTTTGGAAAACCCCAGTATTCAAAATGTTCTCCAACACCCAATGGTGTGATTATATGTTTTATGCGGCTTTTCATCGCCATTGCGGTTTTATAATCCAGATGATCCCAGTGGTCATGGGAAATGATAAGGAAATCTGCGTCCGGCATATCGTCCGGGGAATATATCTCGGTTCCAGGATACGGCCTGTTCACGAATGAGACAGGCGAGCCGGAAAGCAATGCTGGGTCAACAATTATTCTTTTGCCGGATAATTGCAGCATGTATGCGGAATGGCCAAACCAGACCATATAATCCTTGTCTTCCGGCAGGCTTTTGAGATCAGT
>JAILAB010000052.1 GCA_024681855.1 Elusimicrobiales bacterium | reverse complement strand
GTTTTGCTTGTTCCGCCGCTGCTTGCGAATGATGCGCTTCCAAGAGCATTTTCCATTTTTCTGTATTGTGCATTTTCCTCGCCCGGATTGCGTTTTCCATTCGTCTTAGACTTTGCTGAAGGTCCTGAAGCTCTCGAAGAGCTGCCATTAGAGGAAAGTGTGTTCTCAGCAGGAGCGTCAAGCCAGTCATTTAGGCTTACTGCCTCATCTGCGAACACTGCTCCTCTGCTGTGCATCCTTGCCCTGGCAATTTTTTCGTTTTTAGCTTCTTTATCTTTTCCAGAAAAAAAATCTTCTATTGGTGAAAAAGCCCCTCGCAGCACATTGCCATAGCTGAATTTAATATCATCTTTGCGCAAATCTTTTTCGCCCATGATGGCCATGAAAACAAAAACCAGGCCTCCGGCTAACAGAAATGCAGCTATGCAGGCTGCAGATGTTTTATTCTTAGCATTAAAGAAAGCTGGGGTGAGATTATACTCTTTTTTTTCTTCTTTGTTTTTTTTCATAGAAAAATCCTTAGCGGTCATCTTATTCGCGCAATAATCACCTTATACTATCAACTATATTATATCTTAATATACAATAAAAGTATTTACAAGTGCCATTGTGCCTATTTTTTTGCGGCCTATCATGAAAAACATTTTCAATTTCATATTGCCATGCTTTGCGGAGTATAGCAAATATTATAAAATATTGCTTTGTTATTCCATATTGAAGTTTTGATTCCTAAATTAAGGTGATTATCGTGAGTGAACGCGCCCCAATACCTGTAGATGCCAAGCTTCCTGTTCTTCAGACTGTGCCTCTTAGCCTTCAGCATCTTTTTGCAATGTTCGGTTCCACTGTGCTGGTTCCAATACTTTTTAAGATAAATCCGGCAACAGTTCTTCTTTTCAATGGCTTAGGCACTCTGCTTTATCTGTTTATCTGTAAGGGCAAAATTCCGGCATATTTGGGTTCCAGCTTTGCTTTTCTTTCCCCAGTCTTTTTGATACTGGCTCAGTATAGCTATGGCGCTGCGCTTGGCGGTTTTATTGCCGTGGGCATTGTTTTCTGCATTGTGGCTGCCATAATCCATTTTGTTGGCACAAAATGGATAGACATTGTTTTCCCTCCTGCTGCCATGGGCGCAATAGTTGCTGTAATCGGCCTGGAACTCATGCCTACTGCAGCAAATATGGCGGGGCTGGTGCCTGTGGAGGGAGTTGCTCCCAATTTTACGCACATAGGCGTAGCATTAGCTGTTTTAGCTATAACAATATTCGCTAATGTGGCATTTAAGGGCTTTTTAGGCATAATTCCAATCCTTATCGGAGTGGTAAGCGGATATGTGATTTCAATTTTCTGCGGCATTGCGGATTTGAGCGCTGTTAAAGAGGCCCCATGGTTTGCTCTCCCTAATTTTTATAAGCCTGAATTTAATCTGAATGCTATTTTAATTATTCTCCCGGCCTCGCTTGTTGTCATCGCTGAGCATATAGGCCACTTTATAGTAATAGGAAGCATTATAGACAAGGATCTTACTAAAGACCCTGGCCTTGCCAGATCCATTATGGGCAATGGCATATCAACAATGATTTCAGGCTTTTTCGGAAGCACGCCTAATACAACTTATGGGGAAAATATCGGTGTGCTGGCCATAAGCAAGGTTTTTAGCACATGGGTTATCGGCGGAGCGGCTGTTTTTGCCGTGCTGCTTTCCTGCATGGGCAAGCTGGCGGCGCTTATACAGGCTATTCCGGCCCCGGTTATGGGCGGCGTTTCCATGCTTCTGTTTGGCGTTATAGCTGTTTCCGGCATAAGAATACTTGTGGAAAAGCGTATTGATTACAATAATCCTCAGAATCTTATGCTTACGGCAGTTGTATTGGGCATAGGCGTAAGCACCGCAAGCATAACAATAGGGACGGTAACTCTTAAGGGCATGGCTCTTGCCACAGTTGTTTCAATAATAATGAGCCTTCTTTTCCGCCTTATAAGCATTTGCAGAAAAGAAAATAAATAATTGTCGGGATTTATATGCTTGATATTTTGGCGGGTTATTTAGATTATATTGCGGCTCTTGCTCCGGCATGGGGATATTTCTTTATTTTTTTCTTCATGGCTGTGGAATCCAGCTTTATTCCTTTCCCTAGCGAAATAGTGATGATTCCAGCCGGTTTTCTTGCAGCAAGGGGTGAACTTACCTGCGGCAGCCCGCATGCGGATCTTGTTTTATCTGTTTGCGCAGGTCTGGCTGGTTCTCTGGCTGGGGCTTTTTTCAATTATTGGCTTTCAGCAAAGCTTGGAGAACCTTTCCTTAGAAAACATGGCAGAAAGTTTTTCATTAAGCCGGAAGCTCTTGACCGCGCTTATGAGATTTTTAATAAGTACGGGGCTGGCACGACATTTGTATGCCGCCTTATTCCAGTTATAAGGCAGCTTATCTCAATACCGGCAGGCCTTTCAGGCATGGATAAAAAAATTTTCGCCTTGTTTACAGGCCTTGGCGCTGGAATATGGACTGCTATTCTTGCCGCAACAGGTTTTTGGTTAGGACGCACCGCCGGAAACATAACATATCTGGAGCTTGTGCATAGAGGAAAAGACATTGTTTCCTCTCATCTTTGGGAGATAATACTTGCGGCATTGGCCTTAGCCGGTATCTATATGTTCTTATCAAATCTGGTAATGAAGAAAAAGCTTGATTAAAGTAAAAAACAGGCTATTTCGTATAAATCCTTGCCTGCATTTATTGCTGCTTTGCCGTAAGCAAAATACTTCTTTAAGTTATGTTATAATTATATATTAAGGGCATTTTGCCCAGGCGGTAATTTTATGTCAGAAATAGAAATGCCAGATACTCCGCTTTTTCAGCAGTACAGCAGCCTAAAGCAGTCCTATCCCGATGCCTTTCTTTTTTTCAGGCTTGGGGATTTCTATGAGATGTTCTTTGAGGATGCCATAAAAGGCAGCTCCATACTGGGCCTTACTCTTACGCATAGGCAGAAAGTGCCTATGTGCGGCGTTCCTCATCATTCCTGTTCAAGCTATATTTCCAGAATGATTGCCGCAGGGCATAAAGTAGCTATATGCGAGCAGGTTTCTGCCGCTGCCGAGCCTAACGGAAAGAAAAATAAGCTTTTCCGCCGTGAGGTCATACGCCTGATAACTCCTGGCACCGTTGTAGAAGATGAGCTTTTGGAACCTAAAAATGCCAAGCTTCTGGTTGCTGTTTCATTAGACATAGCAGGCTGGGGCTTTGCTTCTTTTGATGCCTCCACAGGCGATTTTCAATGCGCGCAGAATGTGAATGACCATGGCCTTTACCAGCTTTATTCCCTGATATCAAGGGCTGCCCCGGCAGAGATAATAGCTGATTCCGCTACGCTGGCGGAGCTGAAGAAGCGCCGCGCTGATTTTTCTCCTGTGCCAGTTACTGAATTTAATATGACTGAACCGGAAGCTCTGCCTTGGACGGCAGAGGCGGTATGGCAGAACCATCTTCATGCAATGAAAACGGCATTAGAGATTAATGCTTATGTGCGCAAGACTTTGCCGGGGGTAAAGGATAATTTCATTCCTTCTTATTTTGAGCCAAGCGCAAAATTACAGATGGACGATTCCGCAATACGCACTCTGGAACTGGTTATGTCTCCAGATGGGGACTCGGACAAAACTTTATGGGGCATACTTAATCTGTGCCGCAGCGCCATGGGAACTCGCCTGTTGCGCCGCTGGCTGCTGGAGCCGCTCTGCGACCTGGCTGCAATAAATGCCAGACAGAAATTTACGGCTTTCCTTTTTGAAAATGCTGAAGCCAGGGACAGGCTTAAGTCTGTGCTTTCTGAAATACCAGATGTGGAAAGGCTGCTTGGCAGATTAATGGGGCTTACGGCATCGCCAAGGGACATGGCGGCGATAAGAACAGCCCTTTTGCATATAGAAGACCTTACGGAGCTTGTCAGCGGAGAAGATTTTTTCAAGGCAGCTCCCGGCATATATGCTCGCATAGAGAAAGCCGGAGCCGCTCTTAAAGGCCTTCTTGAAATGCTGAAAAAAGCTCTTTCGGACAATCCTCCGGCTAGGCTTTCTGATGGCGGCATTATAAGAGAAGGCTGGAATGCTGAACTAGATGAGCTGCGTCTTGTTCGCCGAGACAGCCAGAAATTTCTTAATGAAATTGAGGCTAGGGAAAGGGAAAAAAATCAGATTCCTAATCTTAAAGTAGGCTATAATTCCGTATTCGGCTATTTCATTGAAGTTTCAAAAGCTAATGCCGCAAAAGTTCCTCCATATTTTGTGCGCAAGCAGACTTTGGTTAATGCGGAACGGTATATAACCGAAGAGCTTAAGCAGCTTGAGAATAAGATTTTAGGAGCGGAAGAAAAAACAGCCCGCCTTGAGGCACATCTTTTTGGCACTATAAGGGAAGCTGCCCATGCTCTTGCCGGAGAAATTAAATTATTTGCTGGAGCTGTTGCCGAGCTGGATGTTTTTTACGCTTTTTCTGAAGCGGCAGTCATTTATGAGTTTTCCAGGCCGGAAATGCTTACGGATGGCACGCTGGAATTAGAGGACGGCAGGCATCCTGTAGTGGAACGCCTGCTCATGTCTGGCAATTTTGTGCCGAATGATCTCAAAATAGGCGGTCCTGAGAATGCCGGAATGATAATTCTTACAGGCCCTAACATGAGCGGAAAGTCTGTGTATTTGAGACAGGCAGCCATAGCCGTTATTATGGCTCAGGCTGGAAGCTTCGTGGCCGCCAAAAAGGCTAGAATAAGCGTTACAGACCGCATAATGACGCGCATAGGAGCTCATGACAGAATGTCTCTTGGGGAATCAACCTTCATGGTTGAGATGAAGGAAACTTCTTCCATAATGAAGCTTGCCACCGCTAAAAGCCTTGTTCTTCTTGACGAGGTTGGCAGAGGCACTTCCACATACGATGGCATTTCAATAGCTTGGGCGGTAGCGGAGTATCTTTACAGGGGCGGAAAAGGCCCCAGGGTGCTTTTTGCCACGCATTATTTTGAATTAACTGAGCTGGCTGAAAAATTTAAGGGCATAAAAAATTTCAATATATCAGTGAAAGAATGGACCAGCTCTGCCGGAAAAACAGAAGTGGTCTTTCTTCACAAAGTCAATGCAGGGCCGGCTGACAGGTCATACGGCATACATGTGGCAAGGCTGGCAGGCCTGCCAGATTCCGCCATTGCCAGGGCGCGCCAAATTCTTCAAACCTTGCAGAGAAAAGGCAAGATAGAGGTTGAAGCGTCTGATTATGACGATGCTCCGCTGCTGCCAATGTTCTCTTCGCATCCCGTGCTGGATGAAATAAAGATGGCAGATCCTGATAGCCTAACGCCTTTGCAGGCCCTAGCTCTTATTTCAGAATGGAAAAAACGGCTATAGCCTTATTGAGATAATGGGAAATAAGCATGTCTGAAATAAAAGTCCTCCCTGATGAAGTGGTTGCGAAAATAGCCGCCGGAGAAGTGATTGAGCGGCCTGATTCCATTTTAAAAGAGCTGCTTGAAAATTCCGCTGACTCAGGAGCAAAGCGCATAGATATTGAAATAGAAAAAGCCGGTCGCAGCCTGATACGCGTTCGGGATGACGGGAAAGGCATGTCTATGGAAGACATGAAGCTTGCCCTGCTAAGGCATGGCACAAGCAAGCTGCGCAATTTTGATGACATATATTCCCTGTCCACTTATGGGTTCAGGGGGGAAGCTCTTTATTCGGTTTTTGCTGTTTCCAGGCTGAAAATGATTTCTTTTGCTGAGGGGGAAGAAACGGGCTTTGCTCTTGAAGGAGAAGGCGGCAAGATAATTTCAATGCAGCCTGCCCCTCCGGTTAAGGGCACAGTCATTGAAGCCAGGGATATTTTCTTTAATGTCCCGGCAAGGGCTAAATTCCTGAAAAGCGCAGCTTCTGAAAGAGCGCATCTGATAAGGACAGCCGAAGAGGCGGTGCTGGCTAATTGCGGCATAGCTTTTAGCATGCGCATGGAGGATGCGGAAATATTTTCAGTTCCCTTATTGCCTGAAGGCCTGGAAGCAAATTTACGGCGCAGGGCAGAAACGGTTTTTGGCAAAAAGGTTTTTTCCGGAATGAAGGAAATAAGCTTTAAAGGCGAAGGCATTTCCGTATATGGATATGTTTCCGTGATGAATGCCTTTTGTTCAACAAGGGCTAATCAGTATTATTTCGTGAACCGCCGCCCTGTTGCTTCGCAGCTGCTTAAGCAAGCTCTTTACAAGGCTTATCCCGTAGTGCCTTTGGGCAAGCATCCGGCCTGTGTTTTGTTCTTGGAGCTTGATCCTTCCGCTTTTGACGTTAATGTGCATCCGCAGAAAAGAGATGTGAAATTTGCTGATGACGGGGCTATTTTTGCCGCATTGGCTGCTGCGGTGCGCAGCGTTACGGATAACAGAATATCTGCTTCCGATGCGGAGGATTTTTCAGGTTCCCCTGCCATGGCAGATTATGGAAATTCCGAAAAACGCAGCCCGGAGGCAATGCCTGTTTCTGTATCCGTGCCGCAGGAAAATTTGCCGCCGCATGCCGTTTATGGTCATGGAGAGCCGCCTGGCCATGGCTATGCCGATTATTCCAAGGAACAGCCTTTTCAGTCTGCCGCTGGCCTTAATCAGGAAATTCCTTATGCCGTAAATTCTGTTTTGGAGGCCGGCTCTAATAGCATGGCTTCTTCTATTCAGGAAAATGTGCCAATAGCAGAAAACGGCATTCTGCCATTCAATGATGCTTCTGCTGTGGAAAGCATTCCTGGAGTGTTCAGAGGCACAAAAAATTTGCCTCCCGCTGACCCTGCCACAGCGTGGAGAACTGAAAGCCTTAAATATATAGGCCAGCTGGCTTCAAGCTATCTGCTTTTTGAATGCGCGCGGGGCTTGCTGGCTGTTGACCAGCATGCAGCGCAAGAGAGGGTATTCTTTGAGCGCTATCTGGAAGAACTTGCGGATAAGAACATAACGAGGCAGCCATTGCTTATTCCTATAGAGGCAAATCTTACCCGCTCCCAGACTGAGAATGTCATGCGCTGGAAAGATTGGCTTGAAAGCGCCGGCTTTGAGATAGACGCAAGGGGGCCGGCGACAGTGGCTTTGCGCAGCGCTCCTTCTTTTTTTGAGTTCAGCCAGAATTCATTCACTGAATTTGTGTCATATCTTTCTGACATAATCGGCAATCCCAGCCGGGTGGCGGAAGAAGTTAAGCGAAATCTCATTGCTACGATGGCATGCAAGAAAGCAGTAAAGGCCAGAGATGTTTTAAATAAGGCAGAAGCCGAAGAAATCATGAAAGGTTTGCGCCTTTGCAGGGACGGCGCTCATTGCCCGCACGGCAGGCCAACCATGTTTTATATGACTGGCCTTGAGCTTGCCAAAAAATTTGACAGAAACACGGTATTATAAGGATTATTTATGGATATTACACATGCTCTTATAAGCGAAATTTCCACGCTTCAGCATTTGATTGCCGGCATTGCTTTTTTCGTTTTTGCCGCATTTGAAATCCCGGCGGCATTAATGCCTAAGCTTAAAATTCCTGCAATAGGAAGCTTTATTCTGTTCTGCGCTGGTGTTGCCGGCCTTTTGTTAGTGTTTGACAAAACAGGCGGAACGCCAGACAATCTTCTGTTAGCCATGTCTAAGGAAAGCATTTTTTTCCTTTTCCTTGGCCTTGATGTTCTTATAGCTGTGGCCGGCCTCATAGGCATAATGCAGTATCTTTCAAAGGGCATGCCGTCTTTCTGGAAAATTTTTCAGATGCTTCTTTTCTGCATAATAGCATTTGTGTTTTATACATATCCGAGATTCTATGGCTCCAACGCAATTCCTGTAATGGCTCAGATTCATAGGGTAATATGCTATGCCATAATATGCGGAGCGGCTGTTTCCGCCATAAATGTTTTCATAAAGAATAAAATAATAGCTTTTGTTTCTGTTTTTATTTTCTTTGTCGGAGGAGCTCTTCTCGTTCAGTTTAAGGAAGCTCCTGAATCATTCGGAAACAGCCATGTTTTCCGTTCTTCAATGCCTGCTTCCCCTGGCGAAGTTCATTTTGAAGAGCTGGATAAAGAGGTTAAGCACAAAAAATAAAATATATGGCATAAATCAGGACAGCATAAATGGATTATTCTCTTTTTTTCTCTTATGTGTTTACTCTTACGCTGGTAATGGATCCTCTTGGAAATATTCCGCTTTTCATATCATCGCTAAGGCAAGTGCCTGATAAGAGGAAAACACGTGTCGTAATGCGTGAGCTTGTGATAGCCTTGGCTTTAATGCTGCTGTTCCTTTTCTTTGGAAAATATTTTCTAAAGGCTTTGTCCTTGGACCTTACTTCCATGGCCATAGGCGGGGGAATCATCCTGTTCATCATAGGCATGCAGATGATTTTCCCTACTGAACACATGTTAGGCACAGACAGCACTGATGGAGAGCCGTTTATCGTTCCCCTGGCGGTTCCGCTTGTTGCCGGCCCTTCCGTGCTAACAACAGTAATGCTGCTTTCAATGCAGAATAAGGGAAATTTGCTTGAATGGTCCGGCGTAATAGTTGCTGCATGGCTGATAAACGCAGTTATTTTGGGCGGATTTTCAGCCAGGCTTTCTAAATTGCTGGGCAGGCGCGGCCTCATGGCTGTTGAAAAACTCATGGGCATGATACTGATAGCCATTTCAACGCAGATGGTAATGAATGGAATAAAGGAATTTCTCCAGAAATGAGGCGCTTATGTCTCTGAAAATATTGCAAGTTCCGGATTCGCCGGAAGGCCGAAAGGCTTATGTGATTAAGTTGCCAAAGCCTGAGCTTCATAGGCATTTGGAAGGCTGCATAAGGCCTGTAACTGTGCTTGAAATAGCAAACAGGCATGGCCTTAGCGTTCCGAGCCATGACATAAAAGAGCTTGAGAAAAATTACCGCATATATGAGCAGGGCGAATCTTTAGAGAAAATACTTGAGAGATTTTCGCTTGCTCAGAACAGTTTTCAGTCTTATGATGATATTGAAAGAATAACCTGGGAGGCATGTGAAGACGCTTATTTCAAGGAAAATGTGCGCCTGCTTGAGCTGCGATACAGCCCGGATTTTATGCTTGCAGACAGGCTGGACTGGCAGAAAGGTTTTGAAATAATCAGCAGCACGGTTTCTTCTTTTGAGAAGAAACATCCCATGCTTTGCGGGATAATAATAATTTTTTCCCGCAGTTATGGCCTTAAATCGGCATGGAAAACAGCTGATTTCGCAATAGCCAATAAAAATAAGATAATCGGTTTTGACCTTGCGGATTCGGAAAGCATGTATCCGCCGCAGCTTTATGAAAAAATTGCCTTGAGGCTGCGCTCTGAGAAAATAAATCTTACCGTGCATTCAGGCGAAGAGGGGGACTATGCCAATATGGCAGATACGCTTATGCTGCTGAAGCCCTGCCGCATAGGCCATGGAATAAAGGCTGCTGAAGACAGTTCAGGAAAAGTTATTGCTGCTGTTAAAGAGGCTGGAGTTCTGCTTGAAACAAATCCGCGCAGTAATTATCTTACTAGAGCAGTAAACAAAATAGAGGAACATCCTCTGCTTAAATTTCTGAGAGCAGGCATTAAGTGTTCAATAGGGGCAGATGATCCTGAAATACTGAATACTGATCTGAATAATGAATATATGCTTGCGATTGAAAAAATAGGGCTTAGCCTTGCAGATATAGAAGAATGCCGCATTAATGCGGCTTATGCCAGTTTTTTGCCTAAAGATAAAAAACAGCAGGCATTTATAGAGCTTGGAATAAAACAATAATGCTTGTTATATATTCCTGAAAATGTGATTTAAGGGTAAGCATGAAAAAAGCCTGGCTTATTAAGCTCAGGCTTTTTTTGTTGCTGGGAAATGCGTATTTTTATCTGTTTGCTGTGTATCCTTCTTTTTCAAGCTTATTGTACCAGTAATCAGCTTTGGCTTTGTCTTTTGTTATGCCTAAGCCATTATCATACATAACCGCAACCTTATGCATTGCATCCGCATCTTTCATCATTGCTGCTTTGTAATAAAATTTAAAAGCTTTGCTCTGGTCTGCTGCAGTGCCAATGCCATTATAGTACATATTTCCTAGGTTTTTCAGGCCGTTTGCGTCATCCATAAAAGCTGATTTTGCAAATAGCTTAAAGGCTTCTTTCTGGTTCTTTGGCAAGCCGCCTTCGCCTTTAAGCGTCATTACTCCAAGGCCGTTTATTGCTGCCGCATTGCCTTTTGCCGCCGCTTTCTGGAAAAGCCTAAGCGCTTCATTATGGTTTTTTGCGGTTCCAAGGCCATTGTAATAGAGATTTGCTAGATTTGCTTCAGCCTTTGTGTGGTCTTTTCTGGCTGCCTGAGAATAATATCCTAATGCTTGCGTGTAATTTTGCTTAATGCCGTTTTCACCTTTTTCATACATGAGTCCAAGCCGGAATTGGGCTTCAGGATTTTCTTTTTCTGCTGCTTTTAGGTATGTAGCAAAAGCTTCCTGGAAATGCCCTGTGTTTTCTTGTATTTTAGCCTTATCAAAAAGAGCCAGGCCATAACCCTGTTCTATGGAAATATCAAGCCAGCGCATTGCTTTTTCAATGTTCTGGGGCTTGCCATAGCCTTTCAGGTAAGCATAGTATATCGTATAAGAAATAAGGCCGTCTCCTCTCTTCTTCATGGCGGTTATTCTTTTTATGCCTTGGCTGAATATTTCTTCTGCTTGGACAGGATTTGGGGGATATGTTCCCCATCCATTGTAAAGAGCATTAGCATAATAAAATGAGGCAACCGGGTTCCCTTTTTGAGTAAGTTCGGTTAATATCGGAAATGATTCCTTGTATCTTTCATTGAACTGGTAGAATAGGGCCATCCCCAGCTTTTTGCGCTGCTGCGTATAAATCTGAATGTCCTGCTCTGCCTGGGCCTTTTCTTCTGCGCTTAATGGGGCTTCATCCATTCTTTGCGCAATGGCAGGCATAGCCTGAAGGCATGGAATTAATAAAGCAGAAATCAGTACAATAGCGGTTTTTTTTAACATATCAAACTAAAATCTCCTTAGCTATATTTTATAAAAAGAAAAAAGATATTTTAATTGCCAAAAGTCCTATTCAGATATGGGCCTTAACGCTCTAATTGATTGAGAATATAACAAATTTATAGAAGGGCAAAATGCTAAAATTTAGGGAAAGAGGCAATTTTATGAACAGATTTCTCAAGCGCTGGCATGATGCCGACCCGTCGCTTAAGCTTTTCCTTTTCGGAGTGCTTTTCCTTGGAATAAATTCCGGAATTGTGTCTGGCGCATTCAATAACTATCTGCATGATGTGCAGGGCCTTACATCTCAGCAGCGCGGCATTCTGGAATTTCCGCGCGAATTTCCAGGCTTTGCCCTTGTTTTCATGACTGGCGCGCTTGCTTTCCTTTCGGTTGAGAGATGGGCAGTGCTGACAGGCCTTTTTGCAGGAACAGGCCTGCTGTGCCTGGCCCTGTTGCCCCCTTCTTATTGGCAGATGATTATATGGATGCTGTTGTGGAGCATAGGCACGCATCTTTTCATGACTGTGGAAAGCGTAATGGGCCTGCGTTTTGCCAAAAAAGGCGGACAGGGCCGCAGGCTGGGCCAGATAAGCGGCGCAACTAACTTCGCCGCAATCATCGCAGCCGGAATAATATGGCTTGCAGCAAGATATACGGTTTCGCCATTGCTTTATAAAATAGTTTTTTTAGCCGCAGGCATAAGCGCATTCCTTGCAGCATTTGTTTTCAGCCGCATGAAAGCCCAGGGGGAAAACATTGTGCCGAAAGGCGCGAAATTCGTATATCGCAAGAAATACAATATTTTTTATGCGATGAACATACTTTCTGGCGCGCGCAAGCAGATTTTCATGACCTTTGCCCCTTGGGTGCTGGTTACCATATATGGCACGGCCCCTGACACAATGGCTATGCTGCTGCTCATAGCTTCTTTCCTTGGCGTGGTTTTCCGTCAGATTTTTGGCATAGTTGTTGACAGATATGGCGAAAGGGTAATGTTCATGGCTGACGGAATGATACTGCTTCTGATATGCTCCGGCTTCGTGTTCTCAACCTATGTGCCGCTGCTTTTCTGCCTTTATATACTGGATAACCTGATGTTTTCCATGCGCATAGCCAGAACTACATATATGAACAAGATAGCGGAGAAAAAAAGCGACATAACTCCGAGCCTTTCTTTGGGCGTTACGCTTGACCATGCTGTTTCCATGACAATACCGGCATTGGGCGGCATTTTGTGGGCGGCTTTCGGATATAAGAGCGTGTTCATAGTGGCCAGCATGCTGTCGCTAATAACTTTTCTTCTGGCATATCTGATGAAGCTGCCGGCTGCCGAAGCGTCTGGCGGATCTTTTTCTGCTCAGGCTTCTTCCGCCTCATTCCAAGCAGAAGAAAAACTAGGCGCAAATGCGAAATAAGAGGCTGCCGTTCGCAAGACTAAAGCCCTGAACCGCTAAACAGCTGATGTTTAGTATATGATTATTTACTTGTATTATGGAAAAAAAAGACAGATATTATGTTTTTCTTGAGAACTTTTCGCAGGACCTGCTGCTTTTTGCATTCTTCCTTTTTATGCTGTCTGTGTATAGAGGCGCTTTTATATGGCTTTTCGCAGGGGAGCTTATGCAGGGCACTCCTTTTTCGGACATTCTGCTTGCCATGTGGCATGGCTTGCGCATAAGCCTTAAAACATCTGCCGCTTTGCTTATACCAGGCTTCGCATTTGGAACGCTTGCGGCTCTCGCTATGCCTTCATGGCCGGCAAAGAAGATTCGCTTCTGCTGGGCTGCTTTTGCTATTCTGGTTTTGTCATTCCTGTTTCAGACCAGGATTCCTTATTACAAGGAATTTCATAATGCTTTTGACCCGTTTATTTTCAATACGGCGCATGATGACATGCTTGCCATAGCGGACACGGCAATAAAAACTTATGGCGCATTATGGCGCATTCCCGTTGCAATTGCCCTTGCCGCAGCTTTCGCATATTTGCTGCGGCTGTGGCTGCGGCTTTCCGGGCCATTGTCCGCATTCCTGCGCCTGCCGGAAAAGCGCGGCAAAGCAGGAAAATATGCAACTATGGCGGCAATAGTCCTGTTCATTCAATGGTTTGCCGTTTATATGCGGCATGGCGGCAGCCTTACCTACGATGGCAGCATTTACTGGAAGAATGCCGGGCGCATGAGCCAGCATATTCTTAATGAAGCCATTCTGGACGATGTGCAGGCTCTTTATAAGGCCAGCCGCATATTTAAGTATTTCCTTAAAAATACCGAAAGCATGACGGCAGAACAGGTAAGGGCTGCCGCAGGGCTTATAGCGGGCAGGCCTTATGAAGAAAACACTCTGCTGCCCCTTCTTGAGAAAAAAGCCAGGGGATATAAGCCTTATAAGCCGCGGCATATTTTTGTGATTGTGGGCGAAACTTATATGCTCTGGCCTTTATGGGAAAAATATGCGGATTATCATCTTGCCGATGGCGTTAAGGCACTTGCCTCCCGCAAAGACGCAGTGCTTGTTCAGAATTTCCTTCCGGCTTCCAATGGCACTATGTTCGGCCTTGCTTCCGTTCTGCTTGGCCTGCCGGAGATAAATCTTTATACGGCAAACAGGGCTTCATCGCCTTATATAACGGCGCTTTCCGTGCAGCTGAAAAAACAGGGATATGAGAATTATTTCTGGTATGGCGGATATCCTTCATGGGAAAATGTGGAATCTTTCATGAACAGCCAGCTTTTTGACAGGTCTTATTTCATGGCTTCCTTTGGCAGCGGCCTGCCGCATAATGCCTGGGGTATAGATGATAAGCATTTCTTTAATGGAGTGGCAGAAAAATTTTCAGGCGATAAGCCTTCATTTAATCTGCTGCTTACCTCCACGAACCATCCTCCTTATACTGTGGATATGAGCAGGGAGGAGGGAATCCCTCCGGCAGGGGAATATGAGGCCATGCTGCCGGATAATTTTCCGGACAAGGCTGCCATGGCCGTTAAGCTTCAGAATTTCAGATATGCGGATAAGCATATTGCGGAATTTATAGAGAGCATGCTTGCCAAATATCCGGACAGCCTGTTCGTGCTTACCGGAGACCATGGCAACAGATATGCCGTGAATCCTTCGGCATCGGCATTTGAGCGCTGCGCTGTTCCTTTCCTTATTTTGGGAAAAGGCATAAATAAGGCCGATTTTGCTGGCAATTATGCAGGCGCGCACATGGATATTGCGGCCACGGTTATGGAGCGCATTCTGCCGAAAGGCGAAAAGTATTATGCTCTGGGAACTGATATTTTCGGCGGGAATAAGGCCGGGCTTCATTCCTATAATTACCTTTATAAAAATGCCATGGGGGATTTCTCATCTGACTCAGCGGAATCTGTTGACGGGAAGCCTCTTCCGGCTGCTGCGGAGCTGGAAGCCGAAAAAGCCCGCTTGGACGCTTTGCGCAAAATAACATGGCATTATGTGATGAAAGGCGAGAAGCTGGAAAACTGATTGTTTCAGCATTGCTTTAATGCTTTTGTTTATTGCCGGGGGAGCAGGGCGTTATTTAATGGCTTACTATTTCATAAGCTCTTCCGCTTTGAGCAGAAACTGCGAGGCATGCCACCCGTCCGCCAGGCTGTGATGCGCTGTAATGGATACCGGCATGATTGCCTTGCCGTTGCAATGCTTTATTTTTGAAGTGGCAACGCATGGCGCTCCGGTGCCGTTCCCTCCGCGCCTGGGCTGTTCAATCTGCGTAAGCGGAATCCACGGAACGGCTGTGAAATAAAACTGGTTGGGAATGTCATTTGCCGGGGTAAGGTTCAGCCCTTTCATGTTTTTTACTTTTTCTATCACAGCCTTCGCATTATTGCGGAATTTATCATAATCTTCAAAATATTCAATAAATGAAAATCCGAAAGTTCCGTCTGGCCTGCCTATTGTAGGGCCGGCATGTGTCGTGTCGTATAAAACGACATTTTCGCCTTCAAGCCTGTAACGCAGATTTTCTATGGAATTTACAGCCTTCATTATGCGGTGCAAAGATAATATGAAAAAACTTTCTCCCTGTTCTTTAGCCTGCCAATAAGCTCCTGATACGTCTATATCCGCATTTAAAACGAAAAAAGGTTTTTCATAGTTTATGAAATATGAAAAAATGTCTTCCCTGTCCCATGTTTTGCGGTCTATGTATTTTTTCATTCTTTCTCCTGTTTCTGTTTAGGAATTAACGATATTTTTGTAAGCCTGCGCTCATGGCATTGATATGTCAATGCTATTGAAACAGAGCATAATTTTCATTTGGCAAAGGCCGGCTCGTTTTTCTTGTTATGGTATTTTATCCAGCGTGAGGTTTCGTAGAATCCTTCGGCCAGCTGCGGCATTTTTTCTGTTGCGCCGCCTGCGGCCAGTTTTTTGTTGTTCCGCTGGTCCTTCTGCCAGTCTTTTCCGGAAACATCATAGAAATGCCCGCCCTCCGGGTCCGCCGGGTCGCTCATATAGTACAGATAATCCTGTATGAAGTTTACCGTGTTGGGCTGCCGGTGAAGGCCGAAAATGAATGCCCCGCCGGTGTTCTTCGGGTCAAGTATATTCCTGCCCAGTGCACCTGTTGAATAAGGCCTGTTCATAAGGCCCATTACTGTGGGCCATATATCAAGCTGGCTGCCTGTTTTGCGCACAATCTGCGGTTTTATGAAATCCGCATGTACTATAAGCGGAATATGATTGTTTATAAGATTGTATTCCACGAAGCCGCGCGGCATATTGTCTGATCTTGCCGCAGCGAGGCCGTGATCGCCGTAAATGACGAAAATTGTTTTTTTGAAATAATCATGTTCCTTTGCCATGTCAAAGAAACGTTTAAGGGCATAATCCTGAAAGCGCATTGAATTGTATTCCTTTACGCTGCCAAAACTGTATTTCTGTACGGTTTCTTCACCGGGTTTTTCCTCAGTAAAACCGTCATTGTCATCCGGAATTGTGTAAGGCCGGTGATATCCTGCGGTCTGAATATAAGCAAGGAACGGCTTTTTCTGTTCAGAGAATACTTTATCAGCCTTGCGGAAAAGTGACAGGTCCGAAATGCCCCATACATCGTTCCTTTCGCTTATCGGGAAATCTTCCTCCTCATAAATTTTAAGCCCTTCCATATTATGCGAAAGAATGCCCCTTATGTTTCCCCAGTTTGCGCTGCCGCCTATGAAATAATATTTGTCATAGCCTTTCAGGTCATTGCCCAGCATTCTCTGGTCAACAATAAGCGGGTTGCGGGAATTGCTTTCAAAACTTGATGTGTCAGGCAGTGAGGTAAGCGTGGCGAAAACCGCTCTCGCAGTGGCGGGGGTTGGGGTGAAAATGCGGGTGAACAGCAGCGATTTGTCCGCTAACTGTTTTGCAAACGGGGTAGGGTCTATGCCGGTATTGTTTTTTACCGGATACTGAGGGTCAAGTCCGTTCTGAGAATTAAGCGAAATTGATGTTTTGTTCCATGCCAGGGATTCCATGAAGACAAAAACCACATTGTAATCCCGCTGCGGTTTTTTTGGATCCGCCGGGACAGTCCTTTCAAAATTCAGTTTTTCCCTGTCCGGATTATTCACATTAAGGAATTTTGCAACCGTATCATAATGCCTGCGCACAGCGGCTTCATCATATCCGTCATTCTTTGAGAAGGAATATGTGCTGGCAAAATTCAGTATCGGGTTTGCCGTAAGATCGCAGATGAAATTGTTTGTTGAGTGATATGCATTGCTCCAGCGCAGCGGATAGGCGGAAACCTGGCCGTATATGCAGGCTGCCGTAATCAGTACCGCCGTTATGATATGCGCTGTATTGAGTTTCCAGCCGTATTTCCTGTCATTGGCGAACGCATAATTCAGACAACTGCGTGTAAATATATATGAGCCCCAGCCGAAAACGGCAAGGCCGAGCAGGCCCCAGATTACCGGATAGGATTCCCACACCATGTGAAGCGATATAAGCGGGTTCTGCGCAAAGGACAGAATGAACGAGTTAAGCCTGGTGTTAAGATATGCGTAATAGCCGAAGTCCACGAAATATATAAGCAGCAGCAGGCAGGCATATAATGAATAAAGCCATATAAAAAATGTTTTTGCTTTGCGCAGCTTTTTAAAGAACCATGCGAAAAGACAGAATAGAATGAGCGGAAGCGCGGATATGCAGAGTAAGCGCAAGTCAAATTTCATTCCAATATAGAATGACTTCGCTATTTCATGCGCTGAATCAGGAGGAATGAATGAACGGTATGCGAAAAGGAAAACAGCTCGCAGAAGCGAAAGAAAAACAAGGCTTCCTAATATATATTTGATAGGGCCGTATAGCCATGGAGGCAGTATCTTGGATAAAATCTTCATGTGTATTATTTTATATTATTTGTTCTTTAGGGTTTAAGCTCGTTTATGGTCGCAAGGCTTCCTTAACTTTTTTTGCCTAACAGTCAATTTTTTTTCTTTCCTAAAACTAATATAATATTTTTTATGCAGAAGAAAGATAAGCTTAAGCTGCTTTTTATAATGCCCTTGCCGCTTTCCTATGATCATGTAATGAGATGGGATGATCTGCCTGATGGCAAATATCGCATGAATTTGCATTTGGTTACTCCGGGCCTTCCTAATGGCCCTTTAGCTATAGCCGCTTATGTTCAGAAATATCTTCCAAACACGGAAATAAAAATTTTTGATACCAGTTCTTATTTGCTGCGGTTAAATTCAGCTATATTTGAAAGGCCTCTGAAATATGAGGAGTTTGTAAGAAAAAGCCTTGAGTCATTAAAAGAGTTTAATCCGGACATAATCGGTTTCTCATGCATGTTTAATGGCTGTTATTCCGGTCTTTCTGAGTATTCTGCAGCTGCCGCGGAAATATTTCCTGACGCTTTAATCACTGCTGGCGGCCATTTGGCTGCTGCTTTGCCGGAGCGGATATTCTCAAACAATGCCGCAATATCTGCAATTTGTTTTGCGGAAGGAGAAATTCCTTTTTTGAATTTGTGCCGCGCCGCAATGGAAGGGAACATTGAATCTTTTCTTGCGGAGTCAAAGTCATGGCTTACAGAGAAAAAGCTGGCAGAAGGCTTTAAGCCTGGCTATGAGTTTATAGAGGATCTGGATGAAATTCCTCCAATAAATGCAGATCTTTTGGTGTTTAAAGAGGATTATTTTATTCCAAATGACCTTATTTTCCGCAGCGAAGCAGTGCAAGGGAAGGAAATAATGATGTTTCCTACCAGAGGCTGTCCTAACAGATGCATATTCTGCGCTTCCCAGAATGTTCACGGGCATCGCGTGCGCCACAATAGCGCGGAAAGAATAAAGGCAGACATTCTGTTTTATAATCAGAAGTATGGAGTAACTCATTTCGTTTTTTTTGATGATTCTTTCCTTTATAATAGAAGGGGGGCTATAGAAGCTTTGCGTTTTATAGGTGACCATGGCTGGACTGCTACTGTTCCTACGCCGGCATTTTTTGCCATAGATGATGAGGTCGCAGAGGCTTTTGCTTATGCTGGCATAAAAGTCGTAGAGGTTAATATTGAGAACGGAAATCAGGACACTCTTACCAATATCATACATAAGCCTTCAAATTTGAATCGGGCGGAAGAAACCATAAAGCATCTGCACAATCATGGAATACTTGCTGCCGGTACCGTATTGCTTGGTTTTCCGGGAGAAACAATTCGCTCCATGATGAAAGGCTTGTCCAGATTGAAGACTATGGATATTGATGTTTATATTGTATGGGTTGTAACCCCGCTTCCGGGCAGTGAGCTTTGGGATATGTGTATTGAGAAAGGCTATACTTCCGGCGAACTTATGTCAAGGTATGAGGATGCGGCAATTTCAACGCCTGATTTTTCAAAGGAATTAATTCAATATCTGTATTATTCTTATCCGAAACTGCTTAATTTTGAAAACAATCGCTATTTCCGTGCCGGACGATGGAAAGAGGCTTATGAATTTTTTCAAAATCCGCTATGCCATTCTTCTTTCCTTGTATACTATTATCTTGCGAAATGCGCTAAGAATATGGGAAATGATTCTTTGTTCAGAAAGCATTGGGAAGAATATCTTATGGCAAGGAAAGAGGAAACTGAAGGCTTCCCAATTTATCAGAAATGGGCAGCCAAGGAATTGCCGCCGCTGTAAAAGCTGCCTGTTTTAGAATTTGTAAGATTCTATAAACTCTTTGTCGGAAGGGCAGAATTCAAATTTTGCAATTTCCTCAGGAAGCACCCATCTTATTTCCGCATGCTCTTTTTTTGATAGTTTGCCGCCTGTTATCTTGGCAGCGAAGAAATGCAGGCGCAGTTTCCTTTCAGGATATTCATAAACGGTTTCATGGAGCTGTTTCCCTACTGATATTTCTATTCCGAGCTCTTCCATGCACTCGCGGGCAAGGGCCTGCTCTAAAGTCTCGCCTTTTTCTTGCTTGCCTCCCGGAAATTCCCATAAAAGCGCGCAGCTTTTATTTGCCGGGCGGCGGCATATTAAGGTTTTTCCATCTTTTTTTATTACAGCTCCTGCTACCTCTGTCATTTCTTTTCTCCTATGACATTTTATAATTTTACCGGGACAGTTCTTAAGGCAATATTAAATAGTTTGCAATAGTCCTGCTTTTAAATATATATGCATTTCTATATTATTCTATCAGATTTCTGAGGCTTGGCAAGAGGTGTTCGCAGCTTGTTTTTATCAGCATTAGCATCAGATTGTTCCATCGCCTGCGCATATGTTTTTTTCTTGTCGCAGGACAAAAATATTCCAGGTGCAGTCCCCTTGAAGAATCCCCCAAATCAATTATGTATATGCTGTATGTTTTATCCCCATTGTTCCTTAATGCAAGGTTTGCTGGAAAAAGCTCAAGGCATACAATGCTGTCTTTGATTATTGTCTGTTTGAATTTTTTTAGAGCCTCTATGATTGATTCCTGGCTATTATTATAAGGCATTGACAGCTCTGCTGTTATGTTTTTGCAGTGTGTTCCGTCGTAATCAGTTATATAATCAAAGACTGGAAGCAAGCCCAGGTTAGTGCTGGCCAGCCCATGGTATTTTGGCAGACATGAAGATTTTTTGTGCTTTAGATAATTGCCTTCCCTAATGAGATCCCTTATGCCTTTTATATTATAAGCTTGTTTTATGCATCTGTCCGGAAATAGCGGATGAATATAAATTTTTTTATGTGTGCCTTTTGCTATGTATTCATGAGGGTTTAAGTGTATCATCATTTTGTTATGTCATTTTTTATTATTAGTCTACCGTAAAGTAAAAAATAATTTTAAATCCAAATCATTATAGCATTTATTAATGCTATATCAAGAGAAAAAAATCTTTGTCTTTTTGCATAAATAATAATAAAATAAAAAAGTAATGAATATTTGAACAAGAATAAATTTTGAGGATTTACAGATGGCAGAAAAACAACCAGACAATAAAGTTATTTACTCCATGGTGGGAGTTAGTAAATTCTTCGGCAAAAAACAGGTGCTGAAGGAAATTTACCTTTCCTATTTTTATGGTGCTAAAATAGGCGTATTAGGCCTTAATGGGGCAGGGAAAAGCTCTCTGCTGAAAATACTTGCAGGCAAAGATAAGGATTTTCACGGTGAGACAGTCCTTTCCCCCGGTTATACCGTTGGTATGCTTGATCAGGAACCGCAGCTGGACCCGGAGAAAACCGTAAGGCAGATAGCGGAGGAAGGCCTGCCGGAGGCCATGGCTGCCCTTAAAGAGTTCAATGAACTTAGTGACAGGCTGGCGGAACCCATGGAACCTGAGGAAATGGAAAAAGTCCTGGAGAAGCAGGCAAAGGCCCAGGAAAAAATAGATGCGCTTGACGCATGGGACATAGATTCCCGTCTTGAACTAGCCATGGATGCCTTGGGCTGCCCGCCGCCTGATACGCTGGTTAAGAATATTTCCGGCGGTGAGCGCCGCCGCGTGGCATTATGCCGCCTGCTGCTGCAGGAGCCGGACATTCTTCTTCTTGACGAACCTACAAATCATCTTGACGCCGAGGCCGTGGCATGGCTGGAGCAGCATCTGCGCCATTATAAAGGTACGGTAATTGCTGTTACTCATGACAGATATTTCCTTGATAATGTTGCCGGCTGGATTCTGGAACTTGACCGCGGACACGGCATTCCGTGGAAAGGCAATTACTCCTCATGGCTTAAACAGAAGGAAGAACGCCTGCGCGTTGAGGAAAAAGCGGAAAGCGACAGGCAGCGTACGCTGCAGCGTGAACTGGAATGGATACGCATGAGCCCGCGCGCGAGACAGGCCAAGTCCAAAGCGCGTATAACCGCGTATGAAAACCTGCTTGAACAGGAAAATGAGAAACTGGCCAAGGACCTGGAGATATACATACCGCCGGGGCCGCGCCTCGGAAACCTCGTTATAGAGGCAAAGCATGTTACAAAAGGTTTCGGGGACAAACTCCTTGTGGAAGATATGAATTTCTCTCTCCCGGCGGGAGGTATTGTAGGCGTCATAGGCCCGAACGGTGCAGGAAAGACCACTCTTTTCAAGATGATAACCGGTGAGGAAAAACCGGATTCCGGGGAATTTAAGGTCGGCGAAAGCGTGAAACTGTGCTATGCGGACCAGCACCGCTCAACGCTTACTCCCGGAAAGAATGTCTGGGAGGTTATTTCCGGCGGGCTTGATATTGTTAAACTTGGCAAAATGGAAGTAAATTCCCGCGCATATGTGGCCCGTTTCAATTTCACCGGGCAGGATCAGCAGAAAATAGTGGATAATCTTTCCGGCGGCGAAAGAAACCGTGTTCATCTGGCGGTTATGCTTAAGGAAGGAGGAAATGTCCTTCTTCTTGACGAGCCGACAAATGACCTTGATGTGAATACCATGCGTGCGCTTGAGGAAGCTCTGGAAAATTTCGGCGGCTGCGCCGTGGTTATAAGCCATGACCGCTGGTTCCTGGACCGCATAGCCACGCATATTCTGGCTTTTGAGGGCGACAGCAAAGTCACATGGTTTGAGGGTAATTTCTCTGATTATGAAAAAGCCAGGCTTGAGCGTCTTGGCCGCAGCGAGATTGTGCCTCACCGCATAAAATACAAAAAGCTTACCCGCCCGTGAAATGACTGTTTTTTGTGTCTTTCGCTTTTTCACAGGGCGAATATTTGTCTTTTCACGAAATATATGAAAAGCCATAAAATAAAAAAGCCTCGTTTGCTGCGAGGCTTTTTTGTTTTTGCAAGGAATAATGATTATTCTTTTTCTCCGTCTATTTCTTCTTTTATCACTTTCAAGGCTTTCTCAGTATCAGAAACATTAAACATAATACGGCCTTTGTCCCCTTTAAATGAAGTGCCGTATACAGTAGTGATGTTGATTCCATGCTTGTTTAGGGCTTTCGTAAGCTTATAAAGATTGCCGGAACGGTCAGAAGGAAATTCATAGGAAATCATTAGAGTTTCTATTGTGGTAAAACCGGCATCAGTTATTACCTTGCTTATCTGCCCTTCATCATCAATGGCTACTCTAACTACGCCAGAATCATCGCGCACTTCAGATGCTATGCCGACAATATTCATGCCAGCATTGTAAAATATCTCAACAAATTTTGAGAGCGCTCCAGGCGCATTTGGTATAAAAACAGTGTATTGTCTTATAAGTTTTGCTGACATAGTGTTAATCTCCGGTAAGCATAGTAAACATTACTTTTATTAAATAATTTTTTTAGGGCTGATAACAATGTGTTTTCATAAATGAGCATTTGTCATGCCGCAGCGCATGTCATGTTTTATATGTTCATAGTTGAGCGGCAATGCCAAATAAAATAAAATCTAATAATGAGTTTCAGATTTTTCCCAGGCCCGGAACGCAAATGGCTTGCCGTTATTGCGGCAGCGCTTAGTTTAATTTTTGCCATTTGTGCATTATTTGCTGCTTTTGATACCTATGACTGGTTTCTGTATTCTAACAGCATATCATACCGGCTTACACTAAATGACAGCATTGTGCCGGAAAATATGCCTCCATTTGCGGAGTTTTCTATTATGCACCCGGTGCTGCTGTCATCCTTTATTGTTGTCATCCTGCTTGAAGCTGCTGTTATAAGTTTTGGAATATGGCGGGGCCGGGCATGGGCTAGGATTAGCGCTGTTTATTCCTTTTATATGTTTGCTCTGCTTTGTTTAGCTTTTATAGTGTTCCCCGGCTTTATTCTGCCTAATCCGATTTTAAGAAATGGGACAAATGCCTTTCCGGAATTTAATGCCGGCGTAGCCCGGCTTTCAATGATAATGCGAATAGCTGCCGCAATTTTATGTTCATTTTGTATTTTTGCAGCCCGATTTTTTGAAAAACTGTCAAAATATCCGGGAGATAACTTCTATCTGCCTGAAAATATTTCTCCAGTAAAAAAATCATAAAAACTTTCAGATTGCAGCAGTTGAAATTATCTGCAGCTATTCCTCATGACTTGATAACGATTAACGCTCTTATATAGAATATTATTATAAGCAGTGTCTGAGAGGCAAATTATGTGGAATTACACAGATAAAGTTTATGAGCATTTTAAGAACCCCCGCAATGTAGGGGAAATCCCGAATCCTGATGCGGTCGGAGAGGTTGGCAGCCTTTCTTGCGGCGATGCTTTAAAGCTTACGCTGCGCATTGACAAGGCAACTGATAAAATAACAGAAGCTAAATTCCAGACTTTTGGCTGCGCTAGCGCCATAGCCTCTTCTTCTGTGTTAACTGAAATGATTATAGGGCTTACGCTTGATGAAGCGGCCAAAATTACCAATCAGCAGATAGCTGATGCTCTTGGAGGACTGCCTGGCAAGAAAATGCACTGTTCAGTCATGGGTATGGAAGCCTTGGAAGCGGCGATAGCCAATTATCGGGGCGGCAAAGCAGGCAAGCGTGTTGTCACAGGCGCAGAGCGCATAGTGTGCAAGTGCTTTGGAGTTACTGAAGCAGTAATACTTAAAGCCATAAAGGTTAATGGCTTGCGCACGGTTGAACAGGTTGCTGATTTCACTAAGGCAGGCGGCGGCTGCGGACAGTGTAAAGGGGAAATTGAGAAAATTCTTAAAGATTACTGGTCCAATGCGGATAATAAAAAGTTTGCTGACATGACTGTTGTTGAAAAAATAAAAGTCATAGAGAAAGTTCTTGCTGAAAAAGTTAATCCGCTTCTAAAAAAAGACGGAGGCTGGATTGAGCTTGTGGATGTTGCTGGGCAAACCGTTAAGCTGCGTTTTCTTGGCATGTGCAGCGGCTGTTCTTCTTCTGCGATAACTCTTAAAACAGTTGTTGAGAAAGAACTTAAAGAAAATATTGATCCTTCAATAGAAGTGGAGCAGGCTTAAAATGGACAAGCGCATATACTATTTTGACAATAATGCCACAAGCCGCGTAGCTGAAGAAGTGGCTGCGGCAATGGAACCTTTTTTTCATGGCTTGTATGCAAACCCGTCCAGCATGCACTTTTTTGGCGGTTCCCTTCAGGTTTACCTTGATACTGCCCGCCAGCAGGTAGCAGATCTTATAGGCGCTAAGCCTGAAGAGATAATTTTTACCAGCTGCGGGACTGAATCTGATTCCACTGCAATATATTCCGCATTGCGCTCTCAGCCTGAAAAAAAACATTTTATAACTACGCAGGTTGAGCATCCTGCCGTGCTTTCTCTCTCTAAGAGCCTTGAAAAACAGGGTTATCGCGTTACGCTCCTTCCGGTTGATACTGAAGGGCGCATTAACCTTGAAGACCTTAAGAATGCCATAACTTCTGACACTGCCCTTGTTTCAATGATGTGGGCCAATAATGAGACAGGCGTTGTTTTTCCTGTTGAAGAAGCTGCCCGCATTGCCCATTCCAGGGGAGTGCTGTTTCACACAGATGCCGTTCAGGCAGCAGGCAAGGTGCCTATAAATCTTGCGGAATCAAAAATTGACATGCTTTCCATATCAGGACATAAGCTTCATGCCCCTAAAGGCATTGGTGTTCTTTATGTGCGTAAAGGCATTCCTTTTAAACCTTTTCTCATAGGAGGCCATCAGGAAGAAGGCCGCCGCGCTGGTACGGAAAATGTGCCTTACATTGTAGGTTTGGGAAAAGCCGCGGAGCTGGCAAAGAAACATCTGGATATTGAAAATGTGAAGGTGCGCGCATTGAGGGACAGGCTTGAGGCCGGCCTTGCTGCCGCAATTCCTAATACAAAGATAAATGGAAAAGGTGCGGAGCGCCTTCCAAATACTTTAAGCATCTGCTTTGAGTATATAGAAGGAGAGTCAATATTGCTAATGCTTAGCGAAAAAGGAATATGCGCATCGTCCGGCTCAGCCTGTACCTCCGGTTCACTGGAGCCTTCCCATGTTCTCAGGGCAATGAAAGTTCCGCAAACTTATGCCCATGGCTCAATACGCCTTTCCTTAAGCATTTATAACACAGAGGAAGAAGTTGAATATGTTATTAAGGAATTTCCTGCCATAGTGGAAAGACTGCGTGCAATTTCGCCTTTCGCAGACGGAAAGCCTCTGTTTGGCGCTGAGCCGCAGCATAAGGACTAAAAAATGCGATTTGTATATCTTTCCCGACGTGTTATTTGACAAAAAAAAGAAAGAAAAGCTATATTAACATACAATAAAGGGATTTAGTTGTGCGGCACGGAGGGGCCGGGAACATTACCCTCCGCTTTTAATAAGGAGCGTAAAAAAATGAAAAACACTTCAAAACTACTGCTTGGAGCCCTTGTGGCGCTGTTTGCTGTTGCATGCGGTCCGGCAAAGCCGGCTACTACTTCCGGAGCTGTCGCAAGCAATGCCCCAGCTTGGGTAAATCAAGGCGGAGCAGCGTTCAATGATGGCAATTTTTATGGTGTAGGCATGGTTACTGGCGTAAAGAATCGCGCGCTTGCGATTGATGCGGCTGATGCCCGTGCCCGCGCTAAAGTAGCTGAATCACTTAAAACCGAAGTTACCAGGCTTCTCAAAGACTATATGGCTTCAACTACTGCTGGAGACATGACAGCATCTAGCGAAGAACAGGATATAACTTCTGCCATAAAGAGCTTTACTCAGATGGAACTTAATGGCGCCATTATAATTGATCACTGGAAAGATCCTGAAGACGGCACATTATTCTCTCTTGCTAAGCTGGACCTGGCCGCAGTTGAGAAAACCATAAATCAGCAGAAAGAACTTTCCCCTAAAGTGAAAGCTCTTGTGAAAGCTAATGCTGCTAAGGCTTTTGAAGACCTCAATGCCGAAGCCGACAAGCATTAATAAACAGAAAGGTTCCTAAAATGAAAAAAATCTTGGGACTTCTGCTTATTTCCTTGCCACTGCTTTCCGCTTGCGGAACAACTGTGTCCAGAGTGGATACTAATACCACGATTGATGTTAGCGGCAGATGGAATGATGCTGATTCCCGCATGGCTGCTGATGAGCTTATAGCAGACTGTCTTTCCCGCCCCTGGCTTACAAGGGCGAAAGCAGATAAGGGCGATAATCCTACGGTTATTGTCGGCAGCGTGAGAAATCTCAGCAATGAACATCTTAACACTAATGTTCTTGTGGAAGACTTGCAGCGCGCTCTAATAAATTCCGGCAGAGTTGATTTCGTCGCAAGCAGCGCCGAGAGAGAATCTGTCCGCGATGAGCGCCTTGACCAGGCTGTGAATGCCTCTGCTGAAACTCGCAAGGCTCATGGCCAGGAAACAGGGGCTGACTTTATGCTTAGCGGCACTGTAAATACCATTGAGGATGCTGAAGGCGGAAAGTCAGTGATTCTGTATCAGGTAGACATGAAGCTTTTGGACATGACCAGCAATAAAATTGTCTGGACCGGCCAAAAGAAAATAAAGAAGAGCATAAAGCGTTCTTCCAAAAAATGGTAATACGTCTGAAAATGTTTGCCTTGGCTTGCGCTGCCGCCATTGCGGCGGCATGCGCAGGCCCTTCTAATGCTTTCAGGAATAATATTAATGCTCAAATAGCCCGAGGTGATTTTGAAGGCGCGCTTAAACAGGTTGATAATTCAAAACAGAAAGAATATTCTAAAAAGAATGCGGTGCTTTATTATTTGGACAGAGCCGCATTGCTTTATGATCTTGAGCGGTATAATGAAAGCGATTCCTCTTTTGCTGAAGCAGATAAGCTCATGGATGAGCTGTTTGCCAGAAGCATAAGCCGCGGCATAGGCACAGTGTTGCTTAATGACAACACCACTGAATATGGCGGCGAGATTTTTGAGCGCGCTATAATGCACACATACCGCGCAATGAATTTTATGATGTCCGGGCAGAAAGATGAAGCTCTGGTTGAGGCCCGGAGAGTTACTTCTTTCCTTTCCCGTTATTCCGCATTTATGAAAGGCAAAAGCGGTTATAGGGACAGTCCTTTTGCCCAATACCTTAGCGCTATGCTTTTTGAAGAGGCCGGGCAGCCGGATGATGCCAGAATAGCATATAATGCTTTTAAAAATGCTTCTGCCGGCGATTATTCATATTTAAAAACAATGAGGCAGCCGGAATTGTCTGCCTCTTCCTCCCAAAATAATAATTCTAATTCCAGGCGAAAGTCTGCTAATAGGGGGCGCAGGCGTCATCAAAATGAAATAAACAATTCTTTTGATGAGCTTTTTTCCGAATCAGAAAGCAAATCCGGCAGCGATCTTAACAGTTCCTTTGATGAGCTTTTTTCTGAATCAGAAGGCAGCCCAAATGCGGAAAACAAAAAAACAGCTGTAAGCGCAAAGGCAGTTTCCGCAAACAGAAATGCGCATGCTGTATCAGGCCCGTACTCTAATGGTTTTGATGTGCCGGAATATTCAAAGCTTGGAAGAGACCTTGGAGAAATAGTTCTTGTGCATTATAATGGCCCTGCTCCGATGAAAGTTTCAAAAACGGTGCAAGTGGCATGGAACAAGGCTCAGGCTATTGTAAGCTCTTCTGGCGAACATGACGAGCGCTATGAGAATGCCATACGCGCCGGTTTCATGGGAAGGGCAATAACAGTTGCATATCCTGAATATGTGCAGCGGCCTTATTCCATAACAGCTTCCCGCCTGGAAAGCGAAAACGCCCAGGCTGACAGCATATTGATGGAAGACATCACTTCTGCTGCCCGTACCACGCTGGAAAGCAAGAATTCCGCAATCTGGGCCAGGGCTGTAGCAAGGGCAACAATAAAATTCGTAATCGCAAATTCCATAGGCCAGGCTGGCAGCAGGGCCATTGAAAAAAATATTGATGGCACTGCGGGACAGGTTCTTGGTTTGCTTTTCAAGGCCGCCACTCACACGGCAGCAGCAGCTACGGAAATTGCCGATACCCGCGGCTGGGTTACTCTGCCTGCGCAAATACGCATGGCCCGCATGACAGAAACGCCGGGCATTCACAATGTGAAAGTTTTATTTCTCAATGGGGCTGGCGGCGTGATAGGAAGCAAAGTTTTTGAAAATGTAGAGGTTAAAGCCGGACAGCGGACTTATCTGCATTGCCGCACGGCTTTATAGCATCTGACGCAAGATTGTTTAAGATTTGCGGCTTAGGGATTGTAAATGATGAAAAAAATATTTCTTATTTTAGTATCGCTGTTTTTGATTTCATGCTCCGCTGCGGCAAAAAAAGGCGGCGATGGCATAATTAACAGCTCTTCCCGCATGCCGGACTGGGTAAACGGAGCTAGCGCTTCTTATCCTTCTTCTGCTTATCTGCTTGGCGTAGGCTCTGCCGATGACCTTGACAGCGCAAGGGACAGGGCCCGCGGAGAGATATCTAAAATCTTCTCTGCTGATATTCAGGCTGCATCCACAGTATTTGAAAGCGAAAGGACGGTTTCATCTGGCGGAAAAAGCGCTACTGAATCTGCAACAGGCGCTGCTACAGATCTGAAAGCCATTTCCAAAAAGACTTTGGAAGGCATAGAGATAGCTGAATCATGGCAGGACAAGTCTTCATTCCGCTGGTATGCCCTGGCAACTCTTGAGCGGGCAAAAATCCGCCGCATTTATAGCGAAAAATTAGCGGAAACGGAAGAACAGCTTTCTTTGTATGAAAAGCAAATTGATTCCGCAACCAATAACATGGACAGGGCTATGGCTGCATTAAAGGCAAAGTCTTTGCTTAAGACTAAGGACAGCCTTGAAAAAGACTTAAAAGTCATAGGCGGCAGCGGTTCGTTTTCAGGAATGGAATCCTCATCTGCGATAAGGACAAAAGTTGAAAGCGCCATTGCGGCTTTAGGCGTTTATGTTGAAGTGTCTCCCGCAAACAGCCGCATTTCAACTGAAATTACTAAAACACTGATTTCTCTTGGAATGAGAGTTTCGGAAAGCTCAGACGGCATGGATATACGGGTTCGCTGCCAGGCTGAGATGATGCCGTTTCAGGATCCGTCGCTTAAGTCCCGCTGGAAATGGTATGCCGGGGAAGCATCCGTTAATCTTACCGATGTTAAAGCCGGCAAGGAATTCCTTTCGTTCAATGCTTCCGCTAAAGAAGCTTTTGTAAGCGAAGCCGGAGCAAAGGCTAATGCCGAAAAATCACTTGGCAGAAAAATAGGCAAAGGGATAAATGAGGCAATAGAAAATTATTTTGAAAATAAATAAAATTCCTTTAACTTGAAAAATAAGGGCCGCAAGCGCTAAATACGCTGCGGCCTTTTTCTGTTATCTTTGGCATAATCTGATATAATAAAGAAATGAAAAAAATATTCTCATGCGAATTGATAAATGCTGTGTTCAGCTGCTTCTGCGCAGCCCTCTTTTTCATATCATTTTCTCCTAATGCTTATGCGGTTTCAGGCGGTGTTTCCGCTAATATTACAGAAAAGGCTGCCGTTCAAGAGCATAAAAATAAAGAAAAGAATAATTTGCATGAAGTGCGCAGGGTTTCAGTAATACACTATTCCGGAACGATTACAGCAGCTGCCGCCGATTATTTCCGCAAGGCCTTTGAAAAGGCATCGGGCGGCGAAAAGGATAAAGAAGCGGACCTGGTTGTAATTGCTTTAGACACGCCTGGCGGCCTGGATTCTTCTATGCGCGTGATAATTAAAGGGCTTATGAATCTGAATAAGCCGGCAGCGGTTTTTGTTTCGCCGCAAGGCGCGCGCGCCGCTTCCGCAGGAGTTTTTATAACAATGTCCGCGCCCATTGCCGCCATGGCTCCGGGAACAAGCATTGGCGCTGCCCATCCTGTTTTCATGGGGGCTTTCCCCATGCCGGGCGGCAGCAAAGACAGCAAAAATCCTGATGCCAGCGTTATGGAAACAAAAGTGCTGAATGATGCGGTGGCATATATCCGTTCCCTTGCCGCAAAAACAGGCCGCAATGCGGAGTGGGCCATAAAATCAGTAAAGGAAAGCATATCAGTGCCGGCGGAAGAAGCTGTAAGGCTTGGCGTTGCGGATTTCATAGCTGACGATATGGATGATTTCCTTAAGAAAATTGATGGCCGGAAGGCTGGCGATTTCGGCATTATCCGCATGATTGAGCCTGAGGTTATCCATACCAGGCAGGGACTGCGCGAGCGTTTCCTGGCAACGGTGGCAACGCCAGATTTGGCAATGTTTTTTGCTGGAGTAGGCGCAGCCGGGCTTTTTATTGAACTGTATAATCCGGGGCTTGTTTTGCCAGGCGTAATTGGCGCAATGTCCCTGGTCCTCTCCCTTTATTCATTTCAGACCCTTTCCGCAAGCGCGGCGGGGCTTGCCCTGCTGCTTTTGGCTTTCGTTTTCTTTATAGCTGAAATAAAGGTAATGAGCTATGGCCTTCTGACTGTCGCTGGCGCTGTTTCAATGCTGGCTGGCGGCATCATGATGTTTGAGCCGCAGGCTTCCGGCTTCATGTCTCTTTCCATGGCTGTGCTTCTAAGCACTATCATAAGCCTTATAGCAGTAGTTGCCTTGCTTGCATATATCGTTTACCGTGCTCAAAGCGTTAAAATTGTGGCTGGGATTGAAAGCCTTGTCGGGAAAAAAGGCATAGCTAAAACATCTATGCTGCCTAAAGGAAAAATTTTGGCTGAAGGGGAAATTTGGGAGGCTGAAAGCATTTCCGGCAATATTGAGGCCGGAATGCCTGTTATAATCAAAGAAGTGTCCGGATTCAAGGTAAAAGTATCAGCCTTAAAATCGGAAGACACGGAAAAAAACGGCATAACCGAAGAATAAAGCGCTAGGCATTGCCTTTGCCTGATACGATTGCCTTCCAATAATCTGCCGCATTGCCGCAGATTGAAGAAGATACCGCTAAATTGCCATAATATAATTAGAGCATGGCTATGTTTCCATGTGTCTGCCTTCGGTTTAGGAATGGAAGGCTCATGAGGTTCAAAATGGCAACAAGATATACGGAAAGAGCCCAGAGGGTAATACTGCTTGCGCAAGAAGAGGCCAAAAGGCTGAATCATGATTATGTAGGCACTGAGCATATACTTCTTGGAATGATAATAATCCAGGAAGGCAGGGCTTTTCAGGTTCTGAACAATCTGAAAGCCGACCGCAAGAGAATCAGGGAAGAGATAGGCAATCTCGTAGGCCCTGGCGATAATATGCTGCTGCTTGGCGATATACCTTTCACCCCCAGGGCAAAAAAAGCCTTGGAATATGCTTTTGAGGAGGCCCAGCAGATGGGCCATTCTCATGTGGGCACTGAGCATTTCCTCTTAGGCCTTATGCGCGAAGGCGAGGGAGTTGCGGCGCGGGTGCTTGAAAAAATAGGCCTGGAGCTGGATCAGGTAAGAAAAGAAGTTATATCTGTGCTGGAAGGCCGCCGCAGCGATGCCTGGAATCCTGATGAGGCGGAAGAGGCGCAAGATGATAAAAACAATGAGCGCCGTCCGCGCCGCAGAAAAGACTCCAGCGAGCAGGAAGATTCCAATAATGAGGAAAGCCAAGAACCTCGCCGCAAAGGCGGAAAGAGCAAAACTCCCATGCTGGATGAGTTTACAAGGGATCTTACCCGCATGGCGCGCGAAGGCAAGCTGGATCCCGTCATAGGCCGTTCTGCTGAAATGGAGCGCGTTATACAGGTTTTGGGCCGCCGCACGAAAAACAATCCTGTTCTTGTAGGTGAGCCAGGAGTGGGAAAAACAGCCATAGTGGAAGGCCTTGCCCAGGCCATTGCGTCTGGCGATGTGGCTGACACGCTTTCAGGAAAAAAACTGCTTTCTCTGGATTTAGGCTCGCTAATCGCAGGCACGAAATACCGCGGCGAATTTGAACAGCGTCTCAAAAATCTTGTGGACGAAATACGCAGTGAAAGCAATTCCATAATACTATTCATAGATGAGCTTCATACTGTTATAGGAGCAGGCGCGGCTGAAGGCTCAATGGATGCTTCCAATATGCTTAAGCCGGCTCTTTCGCGCGGGGAACTCCAATGCATAGGCGCAACAACTTTTGACGAATACCGCAAGCATATAGAGCATGATCCCGCGCTTGAACGCCGTTTCCAGATGGTAATCGTAGAGCCTCCTGATGCTTCCGAAACCATAGAAATTCTTCATGGCATACAGGATAAATATGAAAAGCATCACAAATGCCATTTTACGGATGCGGCTATTGTCGCTGCGGCAGTGCTTTCCGAGAAATACATAACCGACAGGGCATTGCCGGACAAGGCCATAGACCTGCTTGATGAGGCAGGCAGCCGCGCACGCCTTATGATTTCCGTTGCTCCTGTGGAATTTAAGGAACAGGAACTGGCCATAGAAGATGTTTCCAAGCAAAAGGCAGATGCAATTTCAAATCAGGAATATGAAAGAGCCGCGCAGCTGCGCGACAAGGAAAAAGCCTTAAAGAATGCGCTTGAGGCGGAAAAGAAAAAGTGGCGCGAAGAACGGGATAAGATAAATCCTGAGGTTACAGAGGAAGATATTGCCCTTATCGCTTCAAAATGGACTGGCATACCGGTTACCCGCATGACGCAAAGCGAGGCCGAGCGCCTTAAGAACATGGAAAATGAGATACATCAGCGGCTGATAGGCCAAGATGAGGCTGTTACCATTGTTTCCCAGGCCATAAAGCGCAGCCGCACCGGCATGAAGGATTCCAAACGTCCCATAGGAAATTTCATATTCTTAGGCCCCACCGGCGTTGGCAAAACGGAATTGGCCAGGGTTCTTGCCGAATTCCTTTTCGGCAATGAGGATGCCATGGTGCGCGTAGACATGTCCGAGTTTATGGAGAAATTCTCCGTATCCAGGCTTATCGGCGCTCCCCCAGGCTATGTGGGTTATGAAGAAGGCGGCAAGCTTACAGAGGCTGTGCGCCGCAAGCCTTACTGCGTGGTTGTATTAGATGAAATAGAAAAGGCACATCCTGATGTTTACAATCTGCTGCTTCAAATAATGGACGAAGGCACGCTTACTGACAGCCTTGGACATAAAGTAAGCTTCAAGAATACTATTCTGATAATGACTTCCAATGTTGGCGCCCGCCTTATTTCAAAAGGCAAGACTTTGGGCTTTATGCCAGCTGCCGATGAAAAAGAGCGGGATTACAGGGAGATGAAAGACACGGTTACCGATGAAATGCACCGCTATTTCAGCCCTGAATTTATAAACCGCATTGATGACGTGATAGTGTTCCGTCCTCTTACGGAGGAAGACACATCAAAGATACTGGATCTTCGCCTGAAAAATGTTGAAAAGAAGCTTTCCGACAAAAAAATGCTGCTGGAAATGACGCCAGCCGCTAAGAAATTCCTAACAAAGAAAGGCTTTGACCCGAATTTCGGCGCGCGTCCCCTTATCCGCACTGTTCAGAAATATGTGGAAGACCCTATGGCGGAATTTTTGCTTGAAAGCATTGTGAAGCCTGGAGATACGATAATCGCTGATTATCCTGGCGAAGGGGACAATCTGTCTTTGTCTGTGAAAAAAACAGAAAAGAGCGATGATTCTTCCAAAGACGGGAGCGAAAAGTAGAAAGAGCTGCAATCTTTCTGCATGAAGCGGTATGAGCAGGCGCAGGAAAAAAAACAAGCATTCGGCTCAATCAAGGAATAATGGGAATGCTGTTGTCCATGAAAAGCGTTTAGAGGCAGATAAGCCTGTCTCTAATACAAAAACATTGCGTGGCGGCGCGCCTGCTCATTTGCCAGTCTTTACTGGCGGTGAAAAATTTTCCTGGCGTGAAACAATAAGAAAATTTGGAAACAGGCTGCGCCTTGCCCTTACACCGCAGTCAAATAAAGAAGCCGTGATTATTTGCGGCGCATTTCTTGCCTTCACCATATACAATGCCGTAAAAATGGTGAAAACATATCCGTGGGGAATGCCAAACGAGCCTTATGCGGCGGAAGGGCAAAATATTGATATTCTGTCCGAAACCGAATGGTCATCGCTGACAAGCGAGCTGAACAGTAAAATGAAAAGCTGGCCTGCGGAGGCAGGCATCATAATTAAGGATTTTAAGACGGGCCGGGTTTGGATGCAGAACGCAAATGGCAGGTTCCGTTCCGCAAGCCTTATAAAAGTTCCGATAGCTGCCGCATTAATGGAAAAGCTTGGCGAAGGAGACATTGCTTTAGACACTTCCCTTAAAGTTTCAAAAAAGAATAGGGTTAGCGGCTCCGGCACGCTTAGATGGGAAAATAATGGCACGACTGTTCCTCTTGATACGGTTCTCTTTAAAATGATTACTGAAAGCGATAATACTGCCACAAAAATGATTGTAGATGAAATAGGCTATGATTCAATTTCTGCATCGCTTCGCCATTTAGGCCTTGAGAATACCAATGTTTGCCCTAATATTTCTAATATGACATCCAAAAAAATTAGGGATGACAGTTTTACTACCCCCAAGGACATAGCCGGACTTTTTGAAAAAATATATTCAGGCAGTCTTGTGGATAAGGAACACAGCGATTACCTTCTTGCAATATTAAAGCAGACTAAAAGCCGCAATAGGCTGCGCGCCGGTCTGCCGGAAGGCTGGCAGCTGGGCCATAAGACAGGACTGCTGCGCAAGGCATGCCATGATGCCGGAATAGTTTTTTCTCCGCGCGGGGACTATCTTCTTGTGGTAATGACTGGCGATGTTCCTAATTATAAAAAGGCAAAATCCTTTATTTCTTCAATCGGCAAAATAACTTACAAATATTACAGGCCGCATGAGGAAGGCGGCATTCAGGAGACTATATGAGCAATCTTGAGCTTCTTGCCCCTGCTGGAAATGCGGCCATAGGCCTGGCAGCCATAAATTGCGGCGCGGATGCGGTTTATATAGGCGCCTCGCGTTTTGGCGCTCGCGAAGCGGCAGGCAATTCTGTTTCAGACATTGAAGTTCTTGCCCGCTATGCGCATCGCTATGGCGCGCGGGTATATGTGGCCATGAACACTCTGATCTCAGATGATGAAATGGAATATGCTGTAGAGCTTGCGGAGCAGTTATGGCAGGCCGGGGCTGATGCCCTTATAATACAAGACATGGGCCTGCTTGAAGCCGGACTTCCTCCGATTCCTCTTACCCTAAGCACTCAGGGAAACTGCGATTCCGCTGAAAAGGCTGTTTTTTATGAGAAATGCGGCTTTAAGCGGATAATACTGCCAAGGGAATTTTCTCTTGCTGAAATAAAAGCTGTCCGCGCGGCTGTTTCATGTGAGCTGGAGTTTTTTGTGCATGGCGCATTATGCGTTAGCCAGAGCGGGCAGTGTTATCTGAGCCATGCTCTTGGCGGCAGAAGCGGCAACAGGGGCAGCTGCGCGCAGCCATGCCGGAAGGCATATAGATGCACTGATTCTGCAGGCATGCCGGTAGACATAGGGCATTATCCTCTTTCGCTTAAAGATTTAAACCTTTCAAAAAGGCTCAATTCGCTGTATCTTGCCGGAATAACCTCTTTTAAGATAGAAGGCAGGCTGAAAGACGGAAATTATGTCAAGAACGCTGTAACAATATACAGAAGGGAACTGGACAAAATTCTTGCCAAGCATGCCCTTCCTGCTGCGTCCAGCGGAATTGCTGTTCCCGGTTTTGAGCCGAATGCCGAAAAAACATTTAACCGCCGGTATACTGCATATTTCCTTGACGGCAATCCTTCTGACATTGCCGCGACCGATACGCCAAAATTCAGGGGGGAACTTTTAGGCACCGCTTATGAGCTTAAGGAGGGATCTTTCCGCATTAATGGCGCGGAAAAGCTTCATCCGGGGGATGGGCTTACATGGTTCAATAGATCAGGCCAGCTGTGCGGAGCTCTTGTGAATGGCGTAAAGGACGGCAGGGTTCGCATGCAGAGCATGATCGGGCTTGATGCCGGCGCAAAAGTATTTAGGAATTATGACCGCCTGTTCATTCAGTCTATAGCCAATGCCAGGCCGGAAAGAAAATTTAGGGCATCCCTGGAGTTTTCTGATTATGAGCGCGGATTTATATTAAAAGCCTCCGATGAGCTTGGCCGCCATGCTGAAAAAAAACTGCCTGTTGCCAAATCATTGGCCCGCAAGCCTGAACAGGCAGAAGAGACAATAAGAAAACAGCTCTCTAAAGCAGGAGAAAGCGGTTTCCTTATCAGCCGTCTTGACATAAACATGTCTGCGCCGTATTTCCTGCCAGTGTCCCAGCTGAACGATTTGCGCAGGGAAGTATTGTCCCGTCTTTCCGCTGAGATTCCTGTGTATGAGCGCAAGGAAATTAAAATAAAAAAGACTCGCCATGCTTTCCCATTAAAAAAACTGGATTTTAGGGGCAATGTCATGAATTCCCTCGCTGCTGCTTTTTATAAGCGGCATGGCGTGAAAGAAATAGCTAAGGCCGCTGAATTAGGCGGGGAAATAAAGGACAAGCCGCTCATGAGGCTGCGGTATTGCCTGCGCAGGCAGGCAGGGCTTTGCAAAAAAGGCCGCGACAGTTCCCCTTTTTTTCTAGAGGCTGAAAATGGGGATAGGCTGAGAGTGGAATTTCGCTGCGATGAGTGCCGGAATGAGATTTTCCTTGAAGCCGCCGGACAGCGGAAAGAAGAAAACAGTTATGAAGATAAAAGCCGACCTAAACGTAAACGGCAATAGCCGCATTTCGCCTTTGCTTGTTTTAAAACCGGAAGAAACAATTGAGCATCTGGCCTTGCGCTTTGCCGCTTTGCTGATATTTTTTAATGAGAATCCGGTTCTGGATGTAAGGGCTGATGACCCGATGATAAGCAATGTCAGCTTTATGCCTGACCTTCTTGTTTCAGATCCTGTTGATGGCATATTAATTTGGATAGAGTGCGGCAATACTGCTTCCAATAAGCTTATTAAAGTTGCCCGCAGAACCAAAAACTGCCGTTTTGTGATTCTAAAATCTAATGTGGAAGAAGGCATCAAGACCAGGGAAATCCTAAAAAAGAACATACGCGGATATGAAAGGATTGAAATTCTGGCTTTTCCTGAAGGCGAATTTGAAAAATGGACTGAAGCCGTAACTCAGACGGAAAGCCCTTATGTTTTCGGCGAAGCTTCAATAAAAGGTCTAAACCTTGTGCTTAACCAAACTCCTTTTGACATACAGCTTATTCCTTGCTAATGGGGCCAAAAGTCCTATGTAATTTGGGGCCATAGGTAACTTGTTAGGAAATATTTTTCTATTTATAATTAAAAATATAGATTTGTATTTTTCCTATAATTTGGAGATAATATGGCCGATAAAAAACAGAAAGTGTGTTTGTCGCTTCTTATCATTGCAGCATTTGCGGCAAATTCTTTTGCATCTTCTGCTACCGGGATGCTTCGCAAAGAAGCAGGAAATCTTAAGGTTGCGCCCGTTTCCGTTTCCGCTCCCTTGCCTGCAGAAGTTGTGTCTTATAATTCCCGCGGCGTAACAGACAGCGATATTGCCAGACAGGACTGGATAAAAGCCAAACGTCTTTATTCAGACGGAGTATATAAGCCCAAGAACACGAAACGCATGGATGTTGACGGTTCCAGGTTTATTATGATGCAGGGCTTTCACTGGTATGCCGACAATAAATGGCTGAATATTCCCGGCGGCTGGTGGGGAATGCTTTCTTCCAGGGCTGCTGAAATGGGACGCGCCGGATTCAATCTTATATGGCTTCCGCCTGCATCAATCGGCAGCTATTATCCTACTGAGTACTATAATCTTCGCTCTCAGTGGGGAGATAAAGATGGCATGAAAAAAGCTGTCAGTTCTCTGCATAGCGCCGGAATGTATGTTCTTGCGGATGCCGTTCTCAATCATCGCAACGGAACAAAAGACTGGTATGATTACACCAGCCCTGACTGGCCGACCACCGTTATTGTTCAGAACGATGAGTGGAAAGGTTTTCCCGGACAGCCTAACAATGGCAAAAGCTCAAATTATGATCAGGGCCAGAATGAAGTGGGATGCCGTGATCTTGACCATACTCAGAAAATAGTTCAGGATGAAATAAAGATTTTCCTCCGCTGGCTTCGTACTGAAATCGGTGTTGACGGCTGGAGATATGACATGGTTAAAGGATATCCTCCTTACTATGTCGGCCTCTACAACAATGCCACTCAGCCGATGTTCTCCATAGGCGAGTTCTTTGACGGAAATCGCCAGACTCTTACCAACTGGATTGACGGAACAGATAGCAATTACGGAAAAGCAAATGCTTCCACGGCATTTGACTTTACCACTCACTTTAACATTCTGTCTGCTGTTGAAACAGATAATTTCTCAAATCTTAACGACGGCGGACGCCCTTCCGGCCTCATCGGCTGGTGGCCGGCTAAGGCAGTTACGTTCGTGGAGAATCATGACACTTCTCCCCGTGATCCTAATTTCATAGCCAATGCCACAGCAGAATATAAAACTCAGCGCATGATGGGATATGCTTATATACTTACTCATCCCGGCACTCCTTGCGTGTTCTGGCCGCATTACTTTGACTGGGGCAGCAATTATAAGAACCAGATCAATAAGCTTGTGCAGATTCGCAAAAACGCAGGAATTTCTTCCACAAGCAGAATGGCTATCATGCAGGCAACAAATGGACTTTATGCGGCTGTGATAGACGGAGACCGCCAGCGCGTTGTTGTTAAATTAGGCAAAAACTGGGGCTGGCAGCCTGGCGGCAATGGCTGGACTTTAGCCACAAGCGGCGAGCGTTATGCGGTATGGACGCAGAATCGCTAATATAAGAACATAAATTAATATTAAAAAAGCGGCCAGAAATGGCCGCTTTTTTTATGCCATGATTAATCATGTTTTAAAGTTATGCCGTTTTGGCCTTATGATAATTGTTTAGGAAAACAACTCCGCATTATTTGTGAAGGTAAACTTTTTTTATTATGGAAACGCTCTGTATAATCTGTATAAGAAGAGTATTGATTTTAAAGGTTTTCTCGTCATGCTGAATTTATTTCAGCATATCT
>JAILAB010000051.1 GCA_024681855.1 Elusimicrobiales bacterium | reverse complement strand
GAGGAAATGAAAGAGCTTGTGGAAGAATATCTTTACTGCTGAAAGATAACTCCTAAATATTTCTATGGCCGCAGATCTTGTGAGAGCTGCGGCTATAAAAATTTATATTTTGCCTATTAAGCCCATATTTTATTTAGGCTTTGTCATTCATAAGCATTGTTAGCAAAAACATAAATCATTGCGGGGAACATTAGCGGCATTTATATAAAGAAGCACTTCAGTATTTCTAAGGCATATTGTTTCGCTATTATTGTTTTATTTCTTTATTAGCCTAAGCCATATTCTGGTAAGAACTATTTTTATATCAGGGATATATCTTTTCCTTAAATCCCAGGTTCTAAAAAAAACGCATAACTTATTGAGCATTGATAATCTGCGTATCTGTTTTGAAAAGCTGTTATCAGCTTCCCCGGCTGTCATTTCAAGATAAAATTGTCTCCATTTTTGCCCATGCGGGCAGTCAGCTGAATTCCATGGCTTGTCATTTGTTATGTAATGCAATATGGAAGGATCCTTCGCTGCCTGTAATATTTCTTCTCTTTTAGGATTTATTATTACAGGATAATGGTTTGATTTGGAAATGCTTTTTGTATTCCACTTATGCGGCAATATAAGAATTCTTCCTGCGCATACCATGTTAATTACATCCTGATCGCAATATGTTATGCGATGTTTTTCGCGCAATATTGTGCCGATAAGTTTTTTTTCTATATTGTCTTCCCTCATCAGCTTTAAGTTCATTAAAAGAACTCCGGCATTGATATAAGTGCCTTCGCAAAAAAATTTTTGAGGATTCAGCTGTCTTGAATATCTATAGCCTATATCGTCTGCTCCTCCAACATAATTTAAGCCAAGATCAATTTTGAATAAAGGCGCAATATCTTTTAGTATTATCAAGTCAGAATCCAGATATAAAATCTTGTCAGAATCAGGAATAAGGCCTGGAAATGCAAATCTATAAGCTGCTGCCTTTGAGCCGGCAGTGCCTGTAGGCATTTCCGCATATTCCTCTCCCACAGTGTAAAAAAAAACTTTATTCCCTTTTTTTATGTCTTTGGATACTGTTTCTATGGAGGCTCTTGAAAAACTCTCTTTGTCATGAATTATGTGAAAACGATAAAAATCGTTTGTGCTGGCATATTTCTGTATTGAATAAATGGCAACACGCAAACCTTGCAGAAATTTGTCATCTACGGCAAAAGCTATATCAATTCTCATGTATATAAATATATTTTATCATTCTTCGGAATCTAAAACTGTTATTCCTGGCAGGGAAAGCCTTTCTATGTATTCATGCCATGAAGCGCTGCCTATTGATATATGGCTAAAGGCATCCCATAATCCTAAGTTTTTTATAGTGCGTATTGTTGATGCGCCGCCAGCTATGACAGTCCTTCCCTCTTTTGTTTTTTCTGCCAGAAAGCCGCATAGCTTTTCAGTGCCGGCGGAACAGCCGTTTATTTCATTCATTCCTAACGGGCCGTTCCAAAAAAAAGTCTTGGCATTTTCAGCCATCTTTATAAATCTGCTGAGGCTTTTAGGACCTATGTCTACGGCTTGTGCTTTTTCAGGCAGAGGAAGGCTGTGAGCTCGCAGGTTGACAGATGTTTTATCCGCGCGGCTAAATGAATCTGCTATTATGAAATCATCAGGAAGAATTATTTTATCCTCATATTTTTTTAGCAGTGCAGTGCCTATTTCAAGAAATTTAGTTTCTGCAGCTGATGCCCCTATGGCAGCTCCTTTTGCTTTTAGGAGCGACAGTCCTAGTCCTCCAGCGGCAAACATATAATCAGCCTTTTGCAACAGCCTTTCTAACGCAGCGAATTTTGAGGATAATTTTGCTCCCCCCGCAAAAATCACAAATGGCCGTTCAGGGGATCTGGATATGTTCCCGAGGTATCTTATTTCCTTTTCAAGCAGGAAACCTGCCATGCGGCATTTCATAATTCTTGCCGCGCCAGTTATTGAGGCATGGCTGCGGTGGCATGCGCCAAAAGCATCATTGATAAAAATATCATCTGCCAGCGCAGCGAGATTTCTTGCAAATCCCGGATCATTATCCTTTTCACCGATTGCTAACCTCAGATTTTCTATGATGTTTATTTTCCCCGGCATAATATCCGCGCGGCTTATAAGCAAGCCAGATGAGCCTACGCTGCCCTTGTGAAAATATGTTTTTCCCGGCCGCATTTCTTCAAGCAGCTTAGCTGCCGGGGCAAGAGTGTATTCAGCATAAATGTCTTCCCTGGATTTTCCTTGTCTTTCATCTGAAGCGGGATCTCCTAAATGAGAGCATACTATCGGGGTTGCGCCAGCCGCAAGAAGGAAGTCAAGAGTTTTCAGAGAGGCTTTTATTCTTTCCTGATTTATGATTTTTCCATCTTTCACTGGAACATTAAAGTCTGTCCTTACCAGTATTTTTTTTCCAAACAAACGCTTCTTGTCAAAACAAGAAAGAGTTTTTTTCTTTACGCTTATTTCTTTTTCAATGCAGTCAATATTTTCCTTAATTATGCTTTCTGCTATTGCAGCAGCTTTTGATGAATCATCTATGCCGTTTACAGCGGATACTATTTCCTTAGTGTTTATGAAACTGCTGGAAAATTGCATTAAGCCCCTATACATGCAGCCGCTGTTTGCGTCGAGCGTTACAGGTTCGCCTTCTTTCAGTATGATGTCTTTTTCAGTGCCTTTAAAAGTTACCGTAAGCTCATTAAGATCTATTTTCGCATTGGAACAGCCTACAATGCATGGCTTATTTAATGTTATTGATGTTATTGCCGCATGAGATGTCCTTCCCGGATATACTGTGGCTATGCCATGAGAGTTGTTAATAAGGTAAAAGTCTGAAGGCCTGGTGTTCTGGTAAAAAAGCACTATGCTTTCCCTCTGTTCTTTTAATTCTTCCAGCTTTTCCTTTGTAAGAACCAGCCTGCCCCATGTTATGCCCTGATTTATTGTCATGCCAGAGGTAACTGGAGGATTCCATTCCTGCGAGCTTGTTTCCGCTCTAGGGATGGATATATTTGGATTTGCAGTGTTAAGCCTGCCCAGGCGGTAACGGAATTCAGGCGCGTCAATTATTCCTTTTTTAAGAAAATCAATGTCTACAATAAGTTTCGCATATGGGCTTATTGTGGCGCGCCTGGCTTGAAGAAGGTAAAGCCTGCCAGACTCAACTGTAAATTCTAAGTCCAATTCATGTTTTAAGTTTTCTTCAAGCGCTCTTTTGTATTCTTCCAGCTTTTCTCTTGTTTTTTTGGGGGCTCCAGATATATTGCGCGTTACCAGGTTGCTCATTACAACGTCTTCACCTTGTGTCATTTCGCGGTATTCGCCAAAGAGCTCATCTGCCCCGGTAATGGGATTTCTTGTAAATATAACGCCTGTAAGACTGTCAGGGTCAAGATTCCCGAATACCATCTGCTGCACTGTGACGGCAGTGCCAAAAACAGAATCTACGGCAATTGTCTTCAGGTAATTTTTAACTGTTTCGGTGCGGCTTGAAGCAAAAATAAGCTCAATGCATATAAGAATCTGCTCAAATGGGCTTTCAAAAAACTTTTTTCCTTTTTCTTCGCCTAATGCTTTTCTTATTTCTGCTTCTGCTCTAGGTGTTTGGGATATGATCCTTTCCCCTTTTTCGGCAGCAAAAGGAATCTCCATTGCAGTCAGCACATTTTTTAAGAATCGTAAGTAAAGAGTCTCTGCGAAAGCCTTGCCATGTTTTGCTGCAAAATTTTCCAATACTTGCGAAGTAAGCCCTACATTTAATATTGTGCACATGGAGCCGGGCATTGATATTGTTGCGCCAGAACGGACTGAAACCAGCAGAGGTTTTTTCGGATCGCCCATGCGGAGGCCTGTCTGTTCTTCCAAACCATGCAGGTAATGCCTTATAGTTTCCCTATAAGTTTCCCTGTCCGCGTATGGATTCATAAGTTCTTCGCATATCGGCAATCCGAGAATAAAGGCTTCAGGGACATTGATTCCAAGGCTGCGCATGTCAATTATTCCATTGCCTTTGCCTCCAAGAAAAGGCCTTATCTCTTCGGGAACTTTCTTCCATGTGCATGCGATGAATTTTTTAAAATCTCCATTTACTTGAGGAAGATTTGTTAAAGTGTATCGGCCATAAAGACTGCTTTCCGTGCTTTTTGCTGCAAGCTCTCTTAGCAGAAAAGCAATTATTTTTTCTATGAATTCGCTTACGACATGAAATTCCGTGGTTCGTATAAAACTGTTAAAAAAACGATCTCTTATTGCTGCCGCTGCGGCGGCTGGCACATGATATACATTGTCAAGCACATAATTCAGCATCGGGGAAAAACGCCTGAAAGTGTTTTTTTTGAGAAATTTCTGAAGCTCGGAGGAAATATTTTGAAAAATTTCTCTTGCCTGTAAAAAATCAGGCGAAGCTGACTCGTACAGAATATTCATTTTTTTTGTAAAATCAGTGCCATATTCCCTGCTTAGAACACCTTTTGTTTCCATTAGTGTTATCAGGTCTTTTGAAAGAGAAATGCAGTCCTTAAAGTTTGAGTATGTGATATGCGAATAATGATTATTTGTAAGATCGTTTGTAAATATAAAAATAAATCGTCCTAAGTCTAAATCAACATTGATATATTCTGTGTGGCTTATGCGGCCTTCCATAAAACTTGCTTTTATCAATTTTTTAAAATTGATTAGTCTCTGCAGGCAGTCTTCAAGATTGTGAGTCATTCTTATTTCGCGCGGCCCGCACAATTCAAGGAATCTCTCCATTTCTTTTTTCAGAAAGCATTTCTCGAATATGTCGGTTTTTAGCATTAGGCTTTCTTTTAAACGGAAAATATTGCCGCTGCCATAATCCCAAAGATAATTCAGCTTGTCACGCATTTCCTGGCCAAGCTCAACATAGCTTTCATCTTCATCTTCTCGTTTAAAATGCATTGCCGCAGCGGCATATCCTGCCCTTATCATTGGCTGCCTGTTCCCTTTAAGAAGCTCAAAATATGGGATTATGTATTTAGATATTATTCTTGATGAGAGCTTTCGGTGCACCTCTTTTCTTAAGTCAGCTGCAAAACCTCGGAGAGGATCTTCTTCTTCCCTGCTTTCATCAAACTGTTCCGCAGCGCTGCGCAGATCTCCAATTAGATCTTCTCCTCCATCCCTTAGCGGAAGTTTTTTTATGAGTTCTCGCACATAATATATGAATTCTTGCGATGGGGAGTGAACGGATTCAAGCATTAGGGAGGTTTCCTTTAAGAGAAGGGCATAAAAATCCTCTATGTTCCCCTTTTCATCTCTTTTGTCCGGAAGAGATTTTTCCCTGTCAAGCAGAAGCAGATTGACTATAGCTTCAGTCAGCAGCGTAATCTGGTTTTCCGGATCTTTTTCATTCCTTATGGCTTTAATTTGAGCAGCTATAGCTTCCCATGTGTTAAGAGGTTCCATTCTTCCTTTAAATTTTTTCTGATCCGGCATTTTTATCTCCGATTTTTTATATATACTGCATTACTTCATGTTCAAATGAAATCGGCAGAAGAATTTTCTTCTGCCGATTTATGTTCTGCATGGCAATTATTTTGAAGTTTTTGCCTTAGTTTGTTTTTGCCCTGCTTTCTTTATGTCAATTGTGTTTTTTTGCGAAGCAGGTTCTGTTGTCTG
>JAILAB010000017.1 GCA_024681855.1 Elusimicrobiales bacterium | reverse complement strand
GATTATGCCCGGAGACCATGCGGAGATGACAGTTGAGCTGATAAGCCCGGTTGCCATGGAGAAGAACCTTCGCTTCGCAATCCGCGAAGGCGGTCATACCGTCGGAGCAGGCGTTGTCTCTGAAATTATTGAGTAAAATATATGTCAGAAAATACAGCCAAATCCAACTTGTCAGGCCAGCAGCGCATTCGCATTAAATTGCATGCGTATGATTACAGACTTATAGATCAGTCTACGGCCAAGATTATGGAAACGGCGAAAAGAACGGGTGCCCTTATATCGGGCCCCGTCCTTCTCCCGACACGCATTCGCAAATATACTGTAAACCGCTCAGTGCATACTGATAAAAAGTCTCGCGAGCAGTTCGAGATGCGCATTCATAAACGTCTTATAGAACTGCTTAATCCGACTCAGAAAACAGTTGACGAGCTCATGAAGCTGGATCTTCCTAGCGGAGTAGAAGTAGAGATTAAGCTCTAAAACTAAACAGCATAAGTGCTTTTGCCATGACGGACTGTTCCTTAAACAAGAACAGTCCGTGCTTGCTTTTACGGTTATGGATATTTCATATTTTCCTCCTTTTCATGATCACCACACTCATGTTTCTTTCTATTCTGCTCTGTCGGGCACAGCTGATTTGTCAGCTTGCAGCACTGAGAGAGAAGCTATAGAGATATTAAGAAATGCTTCAGGTTCAGGAAACATAATATTCGCTAGAGGATGGAAAAATAATCTGTATGATATTTCTAAGCACGAGCTGGAGCAGCTGCCTCCTGTCGCAATTTGTAATATTTCACTTCATTCCTTCAAGATAAATAAGAGGGCTAGGGAAATATTTTATCAGACAGACGAGAATGTAATTAAACATATCGATAGCCAGGAATGGGTTGAGCATAATCTCAATGCTGTTTTCGCATTATTTACGGATTATGGGAACCTTGAGCTTATTCCGACATTCGTCAGCAGCCTTGAGAAACAGGGCATTTATGAGATGGAAGATATGTCTGTATCATCAGAAAAATCTGCCCTTTTTCTGGCAAAGGAATATTCTGACCGCATAATGCTATGGGCGGAAATGTCTATGTATGAGAAATTCTCAGAGGCGAGAAAATTTGTGCATGGCATAAAGCTTTTTGCGGATGGCGCTCTAGGAGCTAGGACAGCCGCATTAGAGCATGCTTGCGCAGGGGGAAACATAAAATTTCTCCTGCATGATAAGCCTGAAATGCGAAAACTCCTTAAATTAGCTGCAGAATGTAAGCCTGCTATTGCGGTTCATGCTATAGGTGATGCTGCAATAGAGCAAACTTTAGATTGTGTAGAAGATGTTTTCCCTAATGAAAAGAAATTAATCATTAGAATTGAGCATGCCCAAATGATAAGCATTTCACAAGCTATGCGCGCAAAAAAAATGGGCATAATTCTTTCAATGCAGCCAAATTTCAGCGATGATTCTTTATGTTATGCTGACAGGCTTTCGGAATATTATATCAATGCGAATAATCCTTTCCGCATGCTTATAGACGAGGCGGGCTTCATTCCAGGCAAGGATTTGCTTTTTGGCTCTGACGGCATGCCTCATGGCATGTTGCCTGCAGCTATAAGTTCTGTCAAAAGTCCGCTTTTAAGTCAAAGACTTTCAGTAGATGAATTAATAGCAGGCTATAAATGTTAAATTTTATCTCTGTATAAGAAGTGTGTTTTAGTGTTTTCTTGTTGTGCTGAATTTATTTCAGCGTCTTTATGTTTTAATGAGATTGTTGTGAAACAAGGTTCAGTACGGTGAAATCCATTGTATTTTTGTAAGGCATCCCTTATCAATATTTTGCTTTAAAAGAGCCGACAAAATAATTGGCTCTGTTGTACATGGTTATTGATGGAAAATCGCTATACTTTATTGCTAGGAGTATTGACGACGGAGAAATCTGTGATTGGTAAATCTTAAAAGCAGAGTTTCCAGAATTAGATTGCTTTGCTGTCGCTCGCAATGACGACGAGTGTCTTATGTAATCAATAATATTTTTTAATAGAGCTAAATAATTAATCAATAAAATTTGTTTTAATGATTTGTGATAACAGGACTAAACTCATTCCAGCCAAAAATTTTTATATATTCTTCTGAAATCCCAGCGCATATATTATAATATGCGCATTTCATGCATTCCTTTCTTTTTAAAGATTTTTCTCCTGCTTTTAGTTTTAACCGCTGCTGATTAAGCTTAATATCTGTCAAGCTAATGTCTTCAGATGGCCCGCTGTAAAAATCATTTATGCACATGGGCAAGTCTGTGATTGTTATCTTATCATTGTTTTCAATACTTAAAGCCGAAAGGCTTTGTCTTACAGTATTAAAAATATCTGTATAAGATATTGCTAAATGTTGAGAATATATTAAAGCATTTCCCCTAAGAGAGATGGGGTTCAGAACGACCACATTGATCAATGGCCGGTCAATGATCAGCATTTTTAAAAGATTCTGTATGTCTTTTATGTTTAATTTGTTTACTGTTGTGGTCGTAATAATTTTTATATACGGAAACAGTTTTTTTAGTTTGAGCAGATTTTCTATGCCGGAAAAAGTTTGTTGAAAGCTGCCGCAAGTTCTCGTAAGTGCTTCATGTATCTTATAATTGCTGCCATGTATTGATATGGAAAAACTGTTTATGCCGGCTTTTACAAGCTCAACGCAGTAATCCATATGTGTCAGCATTCTGCCATTAGTTTGCAATGTAATATCTTTAAAGCCTTTATTTTTTAATAAGAGAATTATTCCAAGCAGTTCTTTTGCTAGTGTTGGCTCGCCGCTAGTTAATACAATTGGTTTACGATTATTAAGCCTTGGTAATATTTTCTTTAATAAGGCTACGGTCATTTCTTTGCAGCCTGTGTTGCCGATATAAATGTTTTGATATTTTCTGTCATTTCTTTCCATGCAAAAAACACAGTTATTGTTGCAATGGGAAGAGATTGTCAGGTGCTGTCTGTTTGTCGCTCCTTTTTTGCTCATAATTTATTTTTTAATAGGAATAAATTCATCCCAGCCAAATGTTTTTATATACTCGCATGAGACTCCTGGACATGTATTGTAATAAATACATTCTGCGCAATTTGACCTTTTAGAAGATTCTTCTCCGACTTTTAATGGAATATGTTTTATTTTGTTTTTTCTTTTTATCTGATAAATATCTTCAGAAGGGCCGCTATAAAAGCTGTTTATGCATTGCGGCAAATCAGTTATAACCAGTTTTTCTGTTTTGCCAATACCTAATTCTAGTAAGCTTCTGTTCACAGATTCAAAAATACTTGTATAAGATATTGCTAAATTTTTTGAGTGTAATAGCGCATTGCCTCTAAGCGAAACTGGATTCAGTACCATGGTATTGATAAGCGGTCTTTCAGCTATGAATAGTTTCATAAGATTTTTTATGTCATTGACATTGATTTTGTTTACCGTGGTAGTTGTAAATATTTTTAGATACGGGAACAGTTTTTTTAGTTTGAGCAGATTTTCTATGCCAGAAAAAGTCTGTTGAAAGCTGTCTCGAGTTCTCGTAAGTGCTTCATGTATTTTATAATTGCTGCCATGTATTGATATGGAAAAGCTTGTTATCCCTGCTTTAATAAGTTCTATGCAGTAATCCATGTGTGATAATCTTCTGCCATTAGTTTGCAGAGTAATGTCAGAAAAAGAATTATTTTTTAATGTTCTTACAATATCCATTAATTCTTGAGATAAAGTTGGTTCACCATTGGTCAGCATTATAGATATGGATTTATCTAAATCTGGAATAATTTTTTTTAGTAATGAAACTGTCAGATACTTTCTGTCCTCAATATTTGTGTTTAATGGTCTAGGCTTATTGTCGTTTCTCTCCATGCAAAAAACACAGTTATTATTGCAGCATGCAGATATAGCCAAATTGTATCTTTTTAAAGAATTACGCATATTAAAATTTTACTATTTTTATATTACATAAGCTTTATGTATATTTTTTTTCAGTTTGTTAGCGAAATTTATCTTTAAAATATATAATAATATACATGGTTAGCAATAGAAAGAAAAATGTCAGGCTTCTCTTAGTGGGTATATCCCGTCACCTAAATGATTATTTTCGTGTTATTTCTTTGGGAGTTGCATGTCTCAAATCTTATGCCGATGTTAAGTTTAAAGATAAGGTTGTGTCTAAAACTTTAAATATTTTTGATATAGATGAGGCTCAATTTTGGAAGGAAAATGGAGAATTCTCTCCAGATATAATTGGTTTTTCTTGTTTTTTGTGGAATGTAGATACCGTTATAAAAATCTGTCGGGAATTAAAGAAAAAAAATCCAAAAATTAAAATTTTTTTGGGAGGACCGGAAGCAACTGGCAGGAGGCTTAGGCTCTTAAAAGAATCCTTGGCGGATGCCTTGATTGTGGGAGAAGGTGAAGGGCCGCTTGCAGATATGCTAAGCCGTTGCTTAGAAAAAAAAGGTTGGGATAATATCAGCGGTGTTATTCTTCCATCATATTCGGAGAAACAGTCTTCTGAAGTTTTGCCTCAAATTATTCCATTAGAAAATCTTCCATCCCCGTTTAATTCTGAGCAGGCTTTAGGACTGCAAGTCCACCCTAAAATGTTCTATCCGTTTGAGACAATGCGCGGTTGTCCAAACCGTTGCGCATATTGCATGTGGACTACATTAGGCGCAAAATCTGTACGATATTTCCCTTTAGAAAGAATACGAGATGATATGGAGTGGATGATAAAAAACACTCCTCAGACATATATTTTTGTTGCTGATTCTGATACATTTGTAAATAAAGAAAGAGCTATGCAGCTGGCTCCAATATTTCTCAGAGGCGCTGAGCAAGGAAAGCTCCGTTTTGTTTTTCAGACAAATTTGAAAAACTGGGATGCGGAGCTTATGAAAGCTTATAATCACCCTTTTATTGAGCTTAACATAGGGATAAACACATTAAATGAAAAGGTGCAAAAGTTATTTGGCCGCGTGTATACAAAGCAATTTGTTGAAAAAAATCTGCTGCTTTTGCATCAATTTGCTCCTGATGTTCATGTGCTTATGCAAATGATGTATGCTTGCCCTAAGGAAACATTTTCTGAGTTTTGTTCCCTTTTTGACTGGGCATGGTCTTTCCCTTATTTCAGTAAAATGTTCTTTCATACCCAGCTGCTTTCAGGAAGCCGTATGGAAGCTCAGCAAAAAGAATTGAGCATTACTACTAGAAAGCAAGCTCCTTTTTATATTACATCCACTGCAGAATGCAATCATAGCGAAATAAAAACTGAAGAACTTATGATTTTATGCACTGCTATATGGATGAAAAATTCTAAAACATCGCCTTTATATAAAGAAATAGTCAAAACAAAATTTAAAGGCTCTTTTTCATTGGCATTTCTTACCTTATGGACATCTCTCCAGAAAAAACAAAAATCATTAATACTTGAATTTTATGATTATCTTGAGAGCGGAAAAGATAGACTTTTAGATGATTTGCAGCTAGATATAATCCATGAGTTTAATGTGGCTCCGGGGCGGCTGGGTAATTCAAAGCTTACACACTACACTAATAGCATTTCAGATTTTTTTTATGAATATTATGAGAAAGTCTTTGGAGGAAAAAGAATATGAATTTTCCAAAAAATAAGAATATTGTTGTGATAACCGTACCGCCGACTTTCGTTGGAGAACGCCTTTGTCCTCTCGGTATGATCCCTATTGGAATACTAAAAATTGTTGCCTTTTTAAAGAAAAAAGGCAATAATGTCAAATATATTAATATGCATTCTGGAATTACAGAAGACAGGGCTTTAGTTTCTCACATTCCAGCCGTGAAATGGAAAAAAAAGCCTATGGGCTTGTCTGGGCGGCGTCAGGCGGAAATGTCTATTGAGGGAAAAAGCTTTGAATATCTTGAAAAAGAGCTTAAAAATGTTTCGTTTAAGCCTAATGAGATCTGGATAAGCTGTTCTTTTAGTTTTGATTATGATTTAGTTAAAGAATATGTTGATTTATGCAGAGACGTATGGCCTTCGGCGATAATAAATGTCGGAGGTGATTTTGCCAGGGGGGGGTACGGTGTCGGAGATCTTGTGGGAGCGGACATAGTTTCTGCAGAACGCATTTCAGAAGCTGACCAGTGCCTTCCAGACTTTTCATGTGTTCCTGATTGGCATTATGGTTTGTTTCAGCTTCAGATAGGCTGCGTTAATAAATGCTCTTTCTGCCATATAAACATGGATAAGCCTCAGTTCTATTCTCCAGACTTAATTGTTAATTATATGAAAGAGTTTAACGAGAAGTATCATCCTAAATCTTTTATGAATTGGGATCCGAATGTAGCCCTTAATAGACGTCAGCTTACTGAATTTCTTGAAAAATATATAGATAGCGGAATAAATGTCACTCTTTCATTTGGAAAAGGTCTTCAGCCTAATCTTATTGATAGCTCTGTTTTAAAGCTTATGAATAAGGCTAGGGTTAATTCGGTAACTATTCCAATGGAATCTGCTTCATATGAGGCATCTAAGCGGCTTTCTAAGCCTTATACTATTATATCTTCAGTAAAGCTTTTGGCAGCAGCGAAAGATGCTGGTCTTCCTCTAGCTAACTGCCGGTGCACATCTTTGCTCGGATATCCGGACGACGATTTACAATCATTTTTCCGCATTTACCTTACATTGCTTTCTTTTGGAGCCAGCCCGTCTCCTTTCCCTGTTTATCTTTTCCCTGGAGCTCCGGATTACTTTAAATTTAAGCCTATGCTGGGAAATAAAGATATATCGGCATTTCATGGCCAGTTATGGCCATTGCTCCCAGATGAGAAAATAGACTCTTATTTGAACCTTTATAAATTCATTGAGCTTACAAATATGAAAAGCATTCAGAAAAACATTTCTTTGCTTTCTCCAGAAATGAGGGACGTTTTAGGCGATGAAGCCGGAAAATTTAGAAAATTTACTGAGCGTTGTCTGAATGCAAAAGAAGATACTCTTGAAGAATTTAGGAAAATAAATGAAGATTTAGATAGTAGCAGTGTGCGTTCTCCTCTTTCAGAAAGAGATAATGACAGAAGAAATAAAAAAACTGTCTCAGATATTAAAAATAAGGCTAATGAGAACATGAAAAAAATAAAACAGGCAAACAAAACATCACCTTTAAAAAATAAAAAAACAAATAAAAAGAAAACTCTGCTATGCATTATTGCAAATCCCGGCAATCCTAAAAGATCTGTGTCAAAAGCCTTGTGCGAATATTATCTGAAGGAATATAAAGAAAGACATAAAGGCGCGGAGATAATAAAACTATATTTGCCTGATGAAGGTTTGCCATTTGTGAATGAAGAGTATGTTGACTATGTATACTACGGAGATCGCAGCAAAGAGCTTTCTGCTGATACAAAAAATATATTAGCTTTAGCTGAAAAGTATGTCTCTCAATTGCGTGCAGCTGATGAGATTCTAATAGTGTCTCCAATGTATACTCTTTCTATTCCAGCTATACTTAAGGCATATTTCGAGACCATCGCAAGTTATGTTTATTATTATAAAGAAAGAGAAATGTTTTCTCCTAAAAATGTCCTATGCCTTATTTCACGCGATGGCGTTTATCCTAAGAGCGGAAGAGCGGCAGACAAAAATGCTGCTTATCTGAATGCTCAGGAAACTATACTTGCTGCCGCTCTCGGTTTCCTTGGATTATCTGAAAATCCTGATTTTATAGATATATCCAATCTTTTTTCGCGTCATTTGCTGCCTAGTGTCATTGCATCTGTTAAACAGCGTATTGACAGATATTTGGAAGGAGACCATTCTGCCGCATACCGGCTAGATTTTTGAGTCCGGTTTGTTGAAAAAAAATGTTTTATCTGCTATACTATAAAAGAGGCGCTATATGCTTAAAAGAAAAGAAGATGGTAGAATAGTCTTTAATTTGAGAAAAGATATATGTCTTTTAATCATTGCTGTTCTTCTGCTTTCATGGCATCCCGCATTGCTTTCTTCCGAAATCATTCGGCTTACGTCCTACTATCCTGCACCGTATGGCGGATATGACAGGCTTATGACTACGGGAAATACATATTTAGCAAAAGATGGCAGCTTTGTGAATTGGGGGCCTACATCTGGCACTAAGCTTTCTACTTCTGAAGGCGGCGGAATAGAACTTGTCGGAAGCTCAGGCTCCTCTAGTCCTTTTATTGCATTCCGATCTTCAAACACTGATTACTCCCTTGCTCCTGATATGACTCTTTCATTGCAGTACCGTAATGGTGAGCGCATATTGTCAGCTTCTAAAGATTTCATGATAGGAAGGTCTAATGAGTTAACTCCGATAACTGAAACTGTAAACGGAAGAAATATTACTAAATATAAGGGAAGCTTAAGAAGAATCTGTACCATTAAGCCTTATGAAAATGGGAAAGTAACATTTTGCGGAAACAGCCTAGCTGAAAGCTCAAAATATCTTATTGTGGGCGTTAAGAGGAGAAGAACTGTGGACAAAATATCTCTATTTCCTAACTTTCCCATAGTTCTTGAAATGGATCTTGGCGGTTTCAATTTTATGCCAAAGTCAGGAGATATGATATGTTGTAAATTTGAGGCTGTTTTTTGAGAGAGGCTAATATTATGAATGATTTGCATCTATATATTCCAAACAAAATACATCTGATTTTGGTCACTCTATTGTTCATAGCATGGAGGCCTACCATGTTGCAATCAGAGTCTCTTACATTGACTACCTATTATCCTGCCCCTTATGCCGGATATAATCAGCTCTTAACTACGGGAAACACTTATTTGGCTAAGACATCTGGGGCTTTTGTGCAATGGGGAGGATATTCAAGGCTTACTTCTGATGAGGGCGGCTCAATACAATTGATTGCTTCATCTGGCACTGCTGAACCTTATATAAGCTTTAAAGCCTCATCAAACACCGACCATGATGCGAAGATTGTGCTTAAGAGGGTTGCAGAGAATAATAATGAGCGTCTTATAGCCATCGATGGTGATTTTATGATCGGCACCTCAAACGGCTTGGATAGCAATGGAAAAGGTGCTTTAAGGCGTATATGCACGATAACGCCTTACTACAATGATGCTGTCACGTTTTGCGGAGGCAGCCTAGATAATAGCAAAAAATATACTATTGTTGGCCTAAAGAAGCTGACTACTGTTGATAAAGATAATCTCAGTCTTACAGGCCAAACCTCAGATGCTGGCGGATATGTTTTTATTCCACGCTCTGGTCATATGATATGCTGTAAATTTGAAAGCGTTAAAAATTGAGAGTTACTATGAAATCACGATTGAAATACGATATAGAGATCAAAGTTGACACAGATATATATCCCTTAGAAGCCGTGCAATATGCTGCCTACTTATTTATGGAGGGCCGGCATGTGAAGATAGATAAGACAGACGATGCTCATATTGTTTCTGTCAAAATACGGGATGTTGCTAAGAATAATTTTTCTGAAGAAGATTTTTTTAATGAATTGCTTCACTATTCCTTGCGTGTTAGAATATCTGAACATAACAAAGTTATTAGGGAGAGAATTGTGCTTCAGGCTCTAAGCTCGGCATTGCGGCATCCAGAAAAAAAATCTGTGCCTCAGAGTAAATCTGAATCTCCTTCTAGTGCTGATGTGGTGTTAGAACAGGAGATTGAGAAACTGCTTAAAGAAGCTGAATCCGGCAGTTATAAAAATGATCCGCTTAATATTGCTGTTCCTTGGGAAGAGTCAGCTTCTGATTCTGGCAGTAAAAAGGATGTCTCAATTAAGGCTCTTACTGATAAGAAAACTAAAAAATCTTCTAGTAAATAGATAAAAAATGAAAGATATTCTTAAATTATATAATCCAGCAAAAACTGGTTTTTTTAGGTTTAAGCTTTTAAATGGCAAGTATCTTATAACTAATGATATAGGCGATTTTGTTTTGCTTTCAAAAAAAGATTTTGAAAGTTTTATTTCTGGGACTATCTCTGAAAAATCAAAGTCTTATTCTAAACTTTTATCTGGCGGTTTTATCAAGCAGACTGCTTCTCAGGAATCAGCATCTAGCGATAGCAGTAATCTGCCGTGTAATATTTCAACAAGGTGGATTTCAAAAAATTCATATCTGTTTATTGGTCCGTCTTTACATATCATTGTTCTTACCAGACGTTGCAACCTTTCTTGTGTTTATTGCCATGCCGGTGCGGATTTATCCTCTGATACTGACATGACAGAAGACACTGCAAGGCATGTTCTTGACATTATTTTTAAATCTCCTTCCCCGGCAATCTCTATAGAATTTCAAGGCGGCGAGCCACTGTTGAACTGGCCAGTTCTATCGTTTATTGTTGTAGAAGCGAGGAAGCGGGCTGCCAAATCAGGTAAAAATTTAGTTATATCATTAGTAACTAATTTTATGGCAATGACAGAGGAAAAGCTCCGTTTTCTTTCCCAATATTCGGTAAGAATATGCTCTTCTCTTGATGGCCCCAAGTCTCTTCATAATAAAAATAGAGTTTATTCAAAGGGAAAAGGTGATTCTCATGCTGCCGTGGTGAAATGGATAAAGAAAATAAAGGAATCTTCTGCAAATGGTTCTGTAGATGCTTTGCTTACAATAACACGTTCTTCTCTTTCTAAGCCAAAACAGATAGTAGATGAATATGTTAGGCTAGGCATGAAAGGAATTTATATAAGGTTTTTGAATCCGTTTGGCGCTGCTAAACTAGCTTGGGATGATATAGGATATTTGCCTTCAGAATATTTGGATTTTTATAAGCAAGCATTAGATTATATAATTGAGCTTAATAATTCAGGGCAAAGCACTATTATAGAACATACAGCAAGAATATTGCTAAAGAAGATTTTTGGAAGTGTTGATCCTAATTTTTTGGATTTGCGTTCTCCTTGTGGCGCAGGGATTGGTCAAATAGCGTATAATTATGATGGTTCTGTTTATACATGCGATGAAGGCCGCATGCTTGCCGCCATGGGGGATATTTCTTTTTGCATGGGGGATGTCAACAAAAATAATTATCGTCAGCTTATCACTTCCCCTGCTGTTAAATGTCTGGTTACAGCTTCAATAAATGATTTGCAGCCTTTGTGTTCTTCATGTGCTTACAAGCCTTATTGCGGTATTTGTCCCATATTTAACTATTCTGAGCATGGCGATTTATTTATGCATGGAGCTAATTATCGTTGTAAAATATATGAAGGCATTTTAGATCATCTGTTTTCTCTTATGTCTGATAAAAAAATATTGAAACTTTTCCAAGCCTGGGTTGCAAAACAGCCGGAGGGAAATTAATTATGGAAAGAAAAAAAGCAAAAATTATTAAAAATGATCTTACAAAATACCTTACCAGTGAGGAAGGAAAAATAGTAAAAGGGAATGTGGTTAAAACTGCTATGGCTCTAGGCATAGTTGGGCTTGCTGTTGATGAGGTTCTAGCAGCTCATGAATATCATGACAATTATTTTCATAATAATGGCTCTGCTGGTGCTTACCATGTTTCACATGGCAGTCATGGCAGTCATAGCAGCCACGGCAGCCACGGACAGTGGTAATAACTTTTTAATTAGGTATTAATTAACAATGAAAAAAACAATAATAATTCTTGTAGTTACTTTAATGGCTGCTGTTGGCGTGTGGAAGTATCAGTCATCAAATAATAATAAGGTCCCAGTTGCAAATAATAATATACAACAGCCTTCCACAGCAGATCCATTAGCTCCCGTAGTTACAGATGAGGGTGTAAGCCTTCCTGATGCTGCGAAGAATAGTGTTTTAAAAGACATTACAGATGCAGGGCTTGGAAATTATAATTCTGAAGACCAGGAAATAAAAGAGGAAGACCAGGAAATTATTACTGTTGATGCCCCAAATACGCTTCCAAGAGAAGAATGTTTGAAGAAATATAAAAACTATGTTAAAGACATTGCTCTATATGTCAAAGGCAATGCTATTCGCGATTATGCAATATGTCATGCCGTAGCAGAATCTGATATTGGCTATTGTGAAATGGGGGACTCCTATTGTTCTATAGCTGTTCCGCAGTATACATATACTTATAAAGTTCTTTCAGGAAAAAGATACTCTATAAATGAATGTGTGCAAGCTTATTCTTCTCTTAATATTCCTGGATGGCCGCATGATAAGCTATGCCGTGGAATTACCGATGTGCTTAGAGGCCGAACTCAACCACCGTCAATGTTTGCTTCAAGATTCTTATTCCTTTCTGGAAAAACATCATCCTGTGCTAATTTAAAAAAATCAGATAAGTATGACTGTTTGCTTATGTCCGATGTCGTATCTGGTTTGCGCACCGGTGTTAACAAGTTTTTCCTTTATGATGCTTTTAGCCATAGTGACTGTAAAAAAATTGATGATGATCTGTTAGAAAAATATTGCACTAATAAGATTTCTCCTGCCCCTATTAAAAGATCAAATGAGCGAGCAAATGAACGTAAGCAGTCAGGACGTTCGTCTCGCAGCTCATATTAATTATAGAATGAAATGGAATCTCTTTCATTCCTTGTAACAAGGAAATGTAATGCATGCTGTTTGGGATGTCCAGTAGAAAAGAACAGCAAAAAAATGACGCCGGAAGTTTTTAAAAAAGCTGCCGGCGTTTTATTTCCGTTTATTTCTAAATATTCTGTAGTTAAATTTTTTGGCGGTGAGCCTCTGTTTGAATTTCCGCTTATTTGTTATGCCTATTTACATCTTAAAAAAAAAGGCTTTAGCGGAACTTTTGAAGTTGGAACAAATGGTTTGCTTTTAGATAAACAAAAATCATTATGGTTTAGAGAGCATACAGATATTCAGGTAAATTTTAATGCTGGCTTTTCGCCGACTGAATATGCTTTGTCTATAAAAAATGCCATTTGGAACTTATGTGTGTATCCAAAACATATTGACACTGCCCTTTCAACATTATTTTCTCTTGCTAATGTTTTGTCAGGAACGGCTCATAGAATCAATATTCTGCCGGCTTCTTATTGCTTATGGACACCTGCTGATTTAGCAAAGTTTTCATTTATTTTACCAAAAATGCTTGATTATATTTTAAAAAAAGGGCTGTCTGTTGAAAATATTAACCGCAAGGGCAGGATTCCTCTTTTTAATGATGGTTTAGCTGTTGATACAGACGGAACTATTTACACATCAAACATTTGTCTTGCGATTATTCCAAAACATATAAAACAGAATCTTATATTTAATCCTAAAAAGGAATCTTATAAAATAACAGTTAATGATCTCATTGAGATTTTTGGTTTTGATAATACAGTATCTGCGTATGCATCTGGAAGGATTTTAGAAAAATATGTCAGCTGAAGAAGTGTCAGAAAAAAGAAAATGGGTGCGGCTTACTAGGGCTTGCAATAATAAGTGCATATTTTGCCTTGATGAAGAAGCTCAAAATGGAACAGCATTGTCTTTTTCGGAAATAATACTTGATTTAAAAAAAGGACTTGAGACAGGAGCTGCAAGAGCAGTTATTAGCGGAGGAGATCCTACTGTTCATCCTGAGTTTTTAAAGATAGTTCGTTCTGCATCCATATTAGGGTATAAGCATATTCAAGTTATTACAAATGGCAGAATGTTTTGTTATAAGGATTTTCTTCAAGAAGCTGTTCATAATGGTATGTCGGAGCTTACTGTGTCATTTCATGCTCCAAAGCCTGAAATAAACGATTATCTTACAGGCATAAAAGGATCTTTTGTTCAAAGTATGGCTGCGCTCCATAATGCCCTTAAATTCCCTCATTTAATTCTTAACTGCGATGTAGTTGTTAACAGGCTTAATGTTGACTTGCTTGCAGAACATATATCCATGTTGCATGCCATTGGCATTTGTGAGTTTGATCTGCTTCACATAATGCCTTTCGGAAGAGCTTGGAAAAACTGGAATAAGCTGTATTATGATCCTTATAAAAAGAAAAGGCAGCTTTTTAAAGCTTTTAATATGGGTAAAAGTTCTAAAATGCATCTGTGGACAAATCGCTTTCCTGCCGGATTATTTGAAGGACATGAATATCTTATTCAAAATCCGGAGAAGCTGACAGATGAAATATTTGGCCGGCGTTTTTCATTTGAAGCTTTGCGCAAAGGACGGGAAATGTCTTGTTCAGGATTGCGCTGCAAATATTGTGTTTTACAGAATTTTTGCGCCGACTTTAAGCAGCTTATTAAAGATGGCTTTCTGCCAGCATATCCGCAGCCAAAATGTTTGGGAGGCTTGTCCGATGAATGCCTTGCTAAATCCGATATGCCTCTTATGGATTTTGCTAAATTTTATATTAAAAGAAGGCATTTTATAAAAAGCAAGAGATGCAAGGCATGCTATTTAAATAATGTTTGCAAAGGCACATCCGTAAATAGAGTTATGTCAGAAGGTTTTTCATGCATGAAGCCTTTAGCTAAATAATAGATTCATATGCTGGAATTTAAAATTATAAGAGGAAGCGGGGATTTTATTAAGTCGCCAGCTGCTTTAAGAAAGCTTAAAAAATTAAATGATGCCTCTTCTTTGCCTGATATTCATAGCGAAGATGTTTTAAATGATATTATTCCCTGTCTTGCCAAACATGACAAGATACTGATATTTCGCTCCTTAATGAATTCTCAAGAAACAAAGGCATCGGCTATTCATCAGGCCTCGTGGCTGTTATCATCTGAGTTAATATCGCGAGGGGCTAAAATAGTCTTTTCTGAATTAAAAATGCATCCTAATGGCAGAACTCTTATAGGAGAAAATGAATTTATTGCTTTATTAAAACAAAATAAAGACATATCATTTGCTGCATTGCCATTGCTTGAGTTTTATTTTTATGGCGCAAGGGAAATCGTGCGTATTATAAAAAAATATATTCCGGACTGCATCATAGCAGCTGGCGGAATAATGCCGACTCGTCATCCATATTGTGTTCTTGCCCATATGCCTGAAATATCATTGCTTGTTCGAGGTGATGGTGAAAAGGTTTTTGCCGATCTTGTGGATTTACTTTCTCAAAAAAATTTCATAAAACGAAAAAAAAGCTCTTTTTTGTTTGATAGACTGGCAGCAATGAAAGGCATTGTTTGCAGGTTAGGCAGATTCCTAATTTCCTCTTCTATAGAATATATAAATAAAGAGAAAGATTTAGATTCTGTAAAGCTGGATTTTTCTTTATTGGATCAGAGAGATGTTGTAAGCGGAGGGTATTTTTATTTTTCCAGGGGGTGCCGCAATGCATGTAATTTTTGTACTTCTTTTAGCAGAGGCTTCCCTAGGGCGGTTTCTCCAGAAAGAGCATTATCTTTGTTTAAAGAATATAAAAACAGGGTATACGAAATATTTCGCGGAAAGCCTCCGGCATCTGCAATGAATATAGGCTTTTATGATGATGATTTTTTTGCGGAAAGAAATGTTGCTATAGAATGGCTTAAGGGTCTTTATTCGCTAGGCTTGAAAGCCTCTTTTGTTCAAACAGCGGTTCGTTCATTTTATAAGGATGGCAAATTGCATGAAAAGTTTATAGATTTGCTGAAGCCATATTATTTTTCTGAATCATGTGTTACACGCACAATGCATCCTAATCTTTTTATAGGAACTGAAAATTTTTCTGATGAAGAGCTTGTTACATTAGGCAAGGGCTATTCTCATTATGAAGTGCGTCAGCTTGTAGAAGCTTTATCAAAGCATAAAATCACCCAGCGGCATCATCTTATATTGTCTAATGTTTTTACAAAACCCATAAATCTTAAAGAAAATTTATATGAAGTAATGAATCTGCGTAAAGCATTTCCGAAGCATTTTTTTCTTCTTCAGAATATTACGCCTGCTTTGTATTCATTTTATGGAACAGCCAGCAGAGAGCGTGCTAAGAAAGCTGGAATGCTGGATAATACAAATCCAATATCTGTTCTGCATTTGCCTGGATATCCCGAGTTTGATTATCCTTTTGCGGGAGGAGATATCCCTGCAGATAAAGAGACTATTCGTCTCCTTCCGGTTTTCCTTGGGGCATTGGAGCGGCTGTGAATAAAAAACTTAATCTTTTTTTTATTGCGCAACATATTATTTCTGCATCTAAAGCTGGGGTATTTCCTCCTCCTAAGGTAAATTTAAATTTCTCAACTCCAAGACAGGCGGTAATGTTTGCTGACAGATGTTTATTAGAATCATTTTTGTCTTATCTAAAAGATTATTCAGAATATAAAATAAATTTAGATGCAAAAATTATAGATTTGTTTTGTAGTTGTGTTTCATGGAAAAAGAAAATTATTTTATCAGGAAAGCTCAGCTCTATTAATCCGTATTATGAACCATTGCTTTCTATGTGCAGCGTGTCAAGTCTTGTATTGCTTATGACACATCGCTGCCAGCTCAGGTGCAGGTATTGCATAATTAGAAAATATAAAGAAGATTCATCAATTCAGGTGATTAAACAAGCATGCGATTCAATACTTAGTACGCGTTCTAATCAGCCTCATATACAGTTTTTTGGCGGTGAACCGCTATTGTGTTTTGATCTTTTGAAAGAAGCTGTTATTTATGCTGAAGAGGCTGCTTCCAAAAAAAATAAAAAAATTAATTTTGGAATTAATACAAATGGCATTTTGTTAGGGCAAAAAGAATTATCTTTTTTTATTGCTCACGGCATTGTGCCGGAAGTAAGCTGTGATGGAGATAAAAAGACATTTTCAGCATCAAGATCTTCATCTGCATATCCAAAAACATTAGCCGCTTTGGAAGCTTTGCGCATTAGCGGAATGCCATATAGAATTATTATGGTAGTGGAACCTCCAACCCTTTGTAATATGGAAAAGAATTACTATTTTTTGCGTAATCTTGGCCATAAAGAGATTCAAATTAATTATGCAAGCGGCGTAATATGGAGTAAAGACGATATGAAGTTTTTTGCTGACAAGCTTGAAAATATAGATGCGGAAGAGCGAAAAAAAGGATATCGTCTGTTTAATTTTAAAAAAGGACGCAAAGAACCTGTTGCGCTAAATTCAGAGTTTGCCTGTGACTGCAATGGGGATATTTATAGAGAAACAGGGCTTTGTCTTGAAAAATCATTTCTCTCGCTTAAGAAGAAATTTTATGTTGCGCCTTCTCCTGCTGAAGCTTGCTTGGAATTAGCAGAAACATCTAAATTTGAGAATCTGTGGAAGCTATTTTCAGAATACCGCAATGATTCTGATATTTTATCATTAATTATAAACAATGTCATGTTTGGTTCCTATTTGAATAAAAGGTTTTTATTAGACGGTATATAATCGTGAATTACTTATTTTTTTAATTACCTTTGATAAAATATAATATAAATATATTTTATGGATATTTTGTTAATTAAATCAAAAGTTTTATAACATGAAAAACATGAGAGAAAATACGATAACTGTAGTTGCTGTTCCTTTTACATTTTCAGAGAATCCTCTTTGTCCTCTTGAACAGCTTTCTCTTGACACATTGCGTTTTATTACATTTCTGAAACAGCAGAAAAAAGAAGTGTCTTTTATTAATATGCGTTCAAAGGAAAGGTATCTTTGGAGGAAGCTTAGCGGAGGACGCAGCGGCAGGAAGCAAATACCTTTCTTTATTGCTGCAAAACCTCTAAAAACTTTTAATGAAAAATTACTTAGTTACAATCCTTCTGAAGTGTTGCTGTGGTGTGATTTTCCGCTTTCGCCATATCTTTTTGATATGGACGTGATAAAAACTTTGATTGAAGCCAGCAAAGAGACTGTTCCAAATGCTGATATAAAATTAGGAGGTTCTTTTTTCCGCCTTTTTCCTAAAGAAGCAGCTAAACTGGGATTGGAACTTTATTCTGCGGATATATCAAAAATTCATAACTGTCAGCCTGATCTTGATGCTTCTTTAGATGAAAACTATGGCCTGTTTCAAATTTCTGATGGCTGTTCAAATCACTGTTCTTTCTGTGTCGCGGGGCAATCCCCTCTTTATTTATTTGATAATAAAAAGACTATTTCATATTTAAAAAAACTTTCTGCAGCAGGCATAAATGATTTTTGGACTTTAGATCAAAATATACTGATGCGTCCTGAACATGCAATAGATTTTATTCGTAAATTTAAGAATAGCGGTATAAAAGGCAAACTTAATTTTTCTCTAGGGTTTCAGCCTGACAAAATTAATGATAATTTATTGGATGAGCTTGCAAAAATTAATATAGGAATAATGACGGTTCCGTTTGAAACCGGAACCATAAATGCATTAGGAACGATTGGAAAACCATATACTATAATATCATCTATAAAAGCATTAGCTCGTATTAGAAAAAAGTGTCGCAATAATATTGACAGGCTGCTCTGCTCATTTGTAATAGGATATCCTAAAGACGATATTCAATCTATATTCCGTATTTTTGTCTCTGTATTGCGTTTGGGAGGAGCCCCTTTGCCTTTTCCTCTATATGTATTTCCAAACACTAAAGTTTATCAAGACAATTTTTTAGAATTAAAAGACAAAGAAATAACAGAACTTCATGGGCAGCTATGGCCTTTGCTGCCTGAAAACAGAATACCTGTATATGATAAACTTCTTCATTTTTTACGTATAGATTCTCTAGATAGGGCTATACGGGCGGCGCCATTTTTATTATCTGAAGAAATGCTTTCTGTTTTTAAGCAAGAACTTAAAATAAATGAGTTTTTTATTGAGCAATGTCTTGCTTCTGAGCAAGAAAATATGCAGGCGCTGTCAGCAATTGAACACAAGATTGATGAAGATAAAAACTTAAAATTACCTTCTCTTTTGCATATTGCGGTCTCTCCCCGTTTGTCAGGTTCATCAGTTTCAGGCTCCATGGGCGATTTCTTATGCAATAAGTGGAAACAAAAAAATAAGAATGGCCAGGTTAATCGTCTTGAATTGGCAAATGAGCCTTTATCATTCATTAATGAGGAATATACTAAATTTATACATGGCAATGTCTCTGAGAAAGCACTTTCCAATGATACTTTAAATCTTGTTCGGCTTACTGACCGCTGGATACCGATGCTTCGCAAGGCTGATGCCATCGTTATATCTCTTCCAATGTATACTCTTTCAATTCCAGCGTCTCTTAAATGTTTTTTTGAGCTTATAGCCAGCCGGCTTTACTATCATTTACGGGATAAACTTATTAAAAAGCCGGTATGTTGTGTTATTTCTAGAGAGGGAACATATAGCGAACACTCCGAAATGCATAGCGTACAGGAGATTTCTTTGTCTACTGCTTTATCTTTTATAGGCCTTACTGATAATCCTATGTTTGTGATAAGCCAGGGATACCCATATTCTCCGAATGGCAGAGTACTGGATAAAAAACTAAAAAAAGAACTTGCAGGAGCAGCTGCAAATATTTCAGAAGAAATCACTTCATTTCTCTCAGCAGCTGTAGATGCCAAGAGAAGATAATACCATAAAATGTATGTCTAAAAATTTTATCTCCAGATCATCTTGCGCATCTTCTTTTATAGCTTTCAAGAAAGCTGTTTCTTGCTTTGACGCCTCAGAAGAAGCCTTAAGTCTGGTTGATAGTCTTTCATGCCTCTTTGATGATGAATTTAACCATACATTCGATCTGTCAGTTGTGTCAAATGATAATAATATGCCTGTCAGGTTTAGCGTAAACGACAGTTCTTGCCGAGGCAAGCTTCTGCCTTTTGCGGAAGCATATATTTCTTGTTCTGACACTAATACGGATTTGTCTTTATTGAAATCATTCTCTTCTCTTGTTCTTTCTTTTGGCAATGATGTTCAGTTTACACTGGGAGTTCAATGGGATAAAAAAAGTAAATTTCCTGTTTTGAAAGCATATTTTGAAGATGGCAGCCCAGTCTATGAAATTTTTTTTAATGATAGTAAGAGAAAAAAGCTGTTTGATATGTTTTCTTTGCCGGACATGAAAGTTCCAAGCAGAGATATTCCGTCTATTATCTGTGCTGATTTGCGTCCTGACGGCTCATCTGATTTAAAATTTTACGTTAAAAAAAATGCTGTTCACGCTCTTGCGCCATACGTGAAGGATAGAAACAGTTTAATTTTACCTAAATGCTATTCTGAGTCTGTGCCTTTCTATTATTACATGGAAGGACTTATTTCTGGAAGAAAGAAACTTTATATGGCATATCCGGCAGATATGGCAACTGATAGCAGAAATAATATTGTTGAAGCTTGCCGTTTGTTTTCTTCAATGAGGGCAGTTCAGGTATTAAAAAAAATAAAAAACTGGAATCATATAGCAATTGAAGAAAACTGCCTGCTTATTCCTACCCTTTTTAGTTATTCGCTTGATGATCGTAATATTCCAGATAAAGCTTCTCTATATTGCCATTTCTTGAAAAAAAATAAATATGAATAATAATTTCCTTAAAACAGAAAGAATTGAATTCCATATATCGTATGCTTGTGATTGCAAGTGTGTTTTTTGTAGCGAGAAGAATAGACTGGATAGATTCCCTGGAAAAAATCCCTCCCTGAGTGAGATTGCTGAAGCTCTAAAAGAAAAAAAATATTCAGGATTTAATCATATTACTTTTACTGGGGGAGAACCAACTTCTTCGTCTTCTTTGCCATATGCGTTGAAAATTGCAAAAAAACTTGGTTTTCGTACTTGCGTAACTACAAATGGGGGAGCATTTTCTAAAATATCATTTTGTTATGAAGTTTTGCCGCTGTGTGACGAGTTAATTCTTTCTATACATGGCTCTTCTCCTGATGTTCATGATAGACAGACTTTAAGAAATGGGTCATTTATAAGATTATTGTCTGCTTTAAAAAATATAGAGACAGTAGCATCTGGAAGCATTTATGGATTAACAAATACTCTTGTATTAAAAGATAATATAAATGATTTGCCAGATCTTTTTAAATTTCTTGGACAATTATCTTTTATAAAACAGCATCTCATATCATATCCTGCTCCTGAAGGCCTGGCTTTGAAAAATTATAAGCATATTGCTCCGCCTTTAAGCATGATATCAGAGTTAACTGATAAGATAGTTTCTATTACAGACTCAAATGGAAAGACATTAAGAGTGTTTGGTGTGCCTGCTTGTATGCTAGGAAAAAATTATATTTTATCCAATGATTTTTATTGGTCTCCCAGGGTACGCATAGAACGCAGCCTTCGCGGCGGTAAATTATGTCTTAGGGAAACATGGACTGAAAGACCAGTGCGCCGCCGTATTTATAAAGATAAATGCCTGACATGCCGCCATAAGAGTTTTTGCGGCGGTTTTTTTGATATTTAGAATAATAAATTTTAATAACTTTTTCTTGGGATAAATTCTTCCCAGCCAAAAAGTTCCGGATACTCTTTCCATGGCCCCTCGCACTGCTTATAATAAACGCATTTTTTGCATTTGGGGCCTTTTATTTTTCCATAACCTCTCCTAAATTCAGTAAAATCTCTTATTTCTGATTCAGCATCAAAGATTTGAGTGTCAGGAATGATTCTTTCAGCAATATGTGTTTCATATCCTTTCAGGATGCAATATGGTATGGCTTCTGTAAATACTGGTATTCCTTTTTTTACTCCTATGTCTATTGCTTTCATTATAAATGGAGCAGCAGCTGTTTTTTTTGCTATAAGCCATTTAGCATTTTCAGCAGCGCGGCCCTGTATATGCACAAAAGCAAATTGAAACTGGCTGACGCCAAGCGCGCATAATAATGAGGCAAGGGCCGGAAGATTTTGCATGTTTGGTTTTGTAACTACTGAATTGGTAATTATCCTAAATCCATATTTTTTTGCGTTTATTATGCCTTCAGCTGTTTCCTTGAATGAGCCAGGAACGCTTGTAAGATAATCATGAATTTCTGGGTTTGAGCCATGTAGCGCTGGAGATATTTCTGTTGCGCCAGCTTTCTTTATGTCAGAACAAAAATCGGAATACTTAAACATTCTTCCATTAGTCTGTATTTGTATATCTTCGTATCCTAATTTTTTAGCTAATTTTATAATATCAAATATGTTTTTGTTTACTGTGGGTTCTCCTCCGGTTATCACAAGCCCGCAGGCTCCATTTTTTCTGCCGCTAATTAATTCATTTTTTATTCTTTCAATAGATTTAGGCCCGAATATATTCCTCTTCGTTCCCTGAACACAAAACTTGCACATATTATTGCAAGCGAAAGATATTTTTATATCAGTTCTTTTATAGATTGAAATATCATTTTGCATAAAGATATGACAGTTTCTCCTTTTAGAAGAATGGTTAGAATTAAGCCAGCAGTTATCCCTGTTGCAAAGGGGGTTCCCTTCCTTGCTTGTATTGGCAATAGTTTTTCTTGATTATTATTTGAAAGAATGAATTCCCTTAGCTTTAAATATTGTTCTTTTGTAAGTCCGTCAGGATAATTTTTGCTAAACACTTCCTTGTAAAAAACAGGATGTTCATTTTGCAGCATTGCATGGTATTTGTTTGTAAGTATTGTTCCTGGGCAAAGCTGCCTTATTTCTATTTCTATTATAGAATCACGTTCCATGAGTTCTTTTATTAAAACTCTCAGTGTCATAAACGGCAGGCTTATTAATACTCCGCGCATTGCGGCTTTGCCTAGCTGTGCGGCAGATTCTGAAAATATAAAAAATATGATTATTCCTGCTGTTAATAAATATGTGATTTTTTTATATTTTCTAAAAAATTTTGATAAGAATGGCCATATTATGAGAAGCAAAAAAAAGAAAATTAATGAGTTAACATTCAATGCTAACCGCAAGCTTTCTCTTATATATGCAAAACATATATAAGTGAACATGAAGCCAGATGCCTCTGAAAAAAAATTCTTGTCAAAAATAGAAAGTAAAGATTCTTTATTTCTTTTTTTTCTATCCATTGCAGCTAAAATAGCTTCTGCTAGAAAAACACATGCGGATGGGATTAATATATTAATTAGAAGTGATAGGAACAGCGTATATGGAAAATATGCGGCATTTGGCACTAGAATAGCTAATACTATTGCGGAATAAATAAATAATTTAGAGTCTCCGGCAGGCCACAGATGCATTTTCCACAAAATAAAAGAAGCAATGCTTGCAATCGATATATGTATTAAAAAGAGGTAAATCCAGTCAGGTTTAGCGGGAACTCCATGGCCAATGAGGGAAAAAGCAAATGTTATGGCAATAAATATTCCGCATATAGGCAATCCCCTTTTAATGTATTGATTCCGTATTTTTCCATAAATGTTGTCATTATTACATATAAGCGAGTATATCCATATCATTAGGCCTAAAAAAATTAGGCGGCAAACATTATAAAGGAATAATATCATTCTATATTTCTAACTTTTTTCTTTACTGCTTCAATATCATAGAATATCGGACACAATTCTTCCGTCTTATAGTAAATATCAGCCTTGAATAGTCCTGCGCATATTGGTTTTACGCCGCATTCTTCGCATCTGTTTCCGTATCCGTGTGTCCAGCTGCGCTGCTCTATCATTGCTTTTTCATCAAGGAAATAAGTGCGTCTGTCTTCCTGTTTTATGATTTTTCTTGTTTCAGTTGAACAATGCGGAAATTCCGCCATAAAGCAAAGCGGTACCCGTTCTACGCGAAATGTCCGTTTATTTTTTTCTAATATTCTCATTGCCTGAACTAGTGAAGCTTCAAACTCAGAAAGAACTGGGATAGTTGAGGTGTCTTCTACTGCCCTGTCCATTCCCGGATCCATATTATTGAAAATAAAATGTCTTATAAAAGGGAATTTTGTTATTATGAATTTTACAAGCAGGTGAAGATGTTTTGAGTTGTGTTTGTTTATGACTGTATTTAAATCTGCTCTAATGCCAAGTGTCCCGGCATTGGTAATTGCTTTTATTATATTGCCATAAGAGCCTGGTGTTCTTGTTAAGTACTCATGAACAGTTTTTTTATGGGAATAAAGCGAAAAATGTATATGCTTAAGTCCAGATTCGAGCAATAACTTTAAATACGATATATCTGCGCTTCTCTGTCCATTTGTTGTTATTCTGGGATTTAATCCTAGAAAATCGGCATATCTTATTGCCTGTGGCAAATAGGGATAAAGAGTAGGTTCTCCGCCAGTAAAAATTACGCCTGCCGCATTATCTTTCGCATATTTTTCTAGCAGTTTTCTTACTTCTTTAAGCGGCAGAGTTTTTTCATTTGACGGATTGGAGCAGAACCTGCAGTTCTGATTGCATTTTCTTATAACCTGTATATAGTAAATCTCTGCCATTTTAACTTTTGCTATATATTATACTAAACTGTAACAGAACAAGGAATTTGTAAAATGAAAGTTAAAAAATTTGGTATTTCTAATCCAATAGTGCGTCTTGGTCTTTTATGCAATGAGCACTGCCTTTTTTGTAATGTCCCTCCTGAAAGCAATGAAATATCTGGAGAGAGCTATGCGAAAAAGAGCATTATGAAAATTTCTCCTGGAACTTGCGTGTCAATAAGCGGCGGAGAGCCTTCCTTGTATTCTTCTCTTCCCGATATACTGTATTTGGCTAGGCAACGCGGGATAAGAACTGAGATTCAGACTAATGCTGTTCTGCTTGCTGATATGAAAAAAGTTCAAGCATTAACCGAGGCTGGCCTTAATCAGGCATTTGTGTCTCTCCATAGCCATATCTCTCAGATTCATGATTTTCTTACCGGGCTTAAAGGCAGCTGGGTTAAGAGCGTTATGGGAATAAAAAATCTTCTGGTTTCCGGCATTGATGTTAATATCAATGCTGTTATAACAACTGTCAATTATTCATCAATTTCTGATTTTATTATTTTCTTATCCCGCCGTCTTAAAATTAAAACTTTATTTCTTTCTATTGTTCAGCCTAGAAACCGCGCATTTAAAAATAAGATTCTAGTGCCTAAGTATTCTGTTTTAGATAAACCTGTGCGCAGGGCTTTGACTATTGCTCAAGAAGAAGGATTAAGACTTATAAATCCTATATGCGGCTTGCCTATGTGCATAGGCGGCTGGGAAAATTCCCCAGCATTGTGCATGGAGTATATGAAGGGAAAGCAATGCCAATGTTTTGTCGCGGGTAAAATTCATCCTCAATGCTGCGAAAAATGCAAGGCGATTAAATATTGTGCCGGGGTATGGAAAGAATATCTGTACATACATGGTTCTTCGTCGCTAAAGCCTTTTAAATCATTCCCATAAGATAAATTAGTTGCTTTCTAGTTGTTTTTTGAGCAGTAATTTTATTTATCTGAATACTAAAAATATCTTATTATTCCCATTCGTGCGTTCTCATGTGGCTTTGTTTTGTATAATTGTTATATGCTGCATTCATTATTAATAAGCTGTTTTGCGGTTTAAGGAAATTTTATTATGGAAAGTTATGAGCTTCGTCAGTGTTTTTTGAATTTTTTCGCAAAAAAGGGCGCTCCTATAGTCAAGTCCAGCTCCCTCATCCCCGAAGGTGATCCGTCTCTTCTGTTCACTTCCGCTGGAATGGTTCAGTTTAAGCCATATTTCCTTGGCTTGAAAACCGATATGAAAAGGGCGGCGTCCTGCCAGAAATGTTTCCGCACTACTGACATAGACAATGTCGGAAAGACAATAAGACATCTCACTTTTTTTGAGATGCTTGGCAATTTTTCTTTTGGCGATTATTTCAAGGAAGAATCCCTTAAGTGGGGCTGGGAATTTCTTACTTCTGTTTTGGGGCTTTCAGCAGAAAGGCTCTATCCTTCCGTGTATGGAGGGGGAAATGCTCCAAAAGATGAGGAAGCTCTTAAAATATGGGAAAAAATACTTCCTTACAATCTTCGTTCTCATATATTATTCCTTGGCGATAAAGACAATTTCTGGACAATGGGAGACACTGGCCCATGCGGTCCATGCTCTGAAATATATTGGGATCGCGGCGAGCAATATGATCATCCAGGCTGTGAAGGCCCGGGAAAATGCTC